>DATBAY010000216.1:0-14646 GCA_036271295.1 Lacipirellulaceae bacterium
GTGTTTCGTCCTTCACATTCGACGTCTTGACTCTCTCGCCATACGCCTGAGCAATCCGATTCGAGCGCGTATTCTCACCCAGTCGCATCGGATCAATCTGAGCATAGACGGGTCGGAAAAGACCAGCGACCAGCTTGACTGCCAATTCAGCCGCCAATTTGGTTGAGATAGCGCCACCGCTTTTGAACCGCAGTTGCAAAAACTGAGTTTCAAAGGCATCAAACGCCGCATCTCTAAGTGTAGAAAGTGCTTGCGTCGCGGTCAATCCAGATACGAATTCTCCTAATTCTCCCTGTTTCTGCAACTGAACATCAAGCGGACCTAGCTCCGCCGTGTCGGACATAATGATCTCGTCAGCGCCAAGTGCAATTAGTGTTCCTGCACTCTTACAGACCGAATCTACAAACAGAGTGAACTTACCATCTGGGTAATTTCTCCGGGCGGACCGTACTATTTGGTACGCAACGTCTGCCGACCCACCAAATGTTGTCACAAAAGAGATGACATTGGTTCGCCGCTTTCCCTTCACCAAACATTCATTGAACTTCCGCTCGGAGGCTTGGACGACTGGGCCTGCATACATGTAGATGTCTGCATCAGCCTCGCTTTCATTTTGGAGCAGCAGCCTATTGAAGTACGCTTCGGGGTCGGTGACTGATTCTTCCATGCCACGAAGCTAGCGGCGGCACGGTCGGAAATCAAGAAAATTCCTTTTCTGGGCAACTGCCACTTTCTAGGCAAAGCCGTATTTGGCCACCGGTTGTGTTAGTTTTCTGCTCCGACGCTGGCAGTGCCGCCATTGGCAACTGCCATTTGGTAACCGCACTCGCCGAGCACTCGATATGCAATACCACCACGAAACCGACGACGCAGCCGATCGGCAGGAGCCCCCTTTCACGTCAACCGATGGCGACTTCGAAGACAGCGAATTGGACGAAATCGATCCCGATGATCCGCGGTGGGACGCGTTTATCGCCGACGACGATGAACGCGATCCGCAGCCCGAACATGGTGACTTTTGGCCGGCTGATTGACTCTCTCATTACTCCGACACACTGAATTTGTCCGGAAGTTTTTATCATGCACACCACCGACGTTCTCTCCGAAATCCACCGTTTGATCCTCGCAGGAGAGCTGTCGCAGCGCGAAATCGCGACGCACTTAGAGGTGAGCCGCGGCACGGTCGGCGCGATTGCGAGCGGCCGGCGATCGCTTGCGGGCCGCGAACCGCGACGGACGTATTCGCCGCTGACCCCGACCATGCCGCCCGTACGTTGCCAGCGTTGCGGTTACCGCGTGTATCTGCCGTGCATTATTTGCCGAGTACGCGAGCACCGGGCACGCCAGCAGATGTTGCATTTACTCGTGGCACAACGTTCCAGCGGTTTCGAAGATCGATCGCAAAGACGTCGCGATTCTGCTCCGCGAGGGGCTGCCTGAATGGGCCCGTCACTTCCGGGCTTCGTAGACCAGGTGGCCGATCTCGGGCACGATGAGCTTTTCCATCGCGAGCTGCACGGCCGCTACGGAGCCGGGCATCGTCAGCACAATGACGTTGTTAAGCACGCCGCCGACGGCGCGGCTCAGCATGGCGGCGGGGCCGATGTCGTCGTAGCTGAGCATGCGAAACAGCTCGCCGTAACCGGGCATGGCTTTGGTCAGCAAGCCGCTGACGGTTTCAAATGTCCGGTCGCGCGCGGCGATTCCGGTGCCGCCGGTCATGAGCACAGCATCGGTAACGTCCGGGTCGGCGAGCTTGCGGAGCAGCGGCTCGATTTCGCGAGGGTCGTCCCGGACGATGTGCCGCGAGGTGATTTCGTTGGCGGCTTCGGTCAGCAGCTTCACGATGAGCTCGCCGCCGCGATCGGTTTCGAGCGTGCGGGTGTCGCTGATCGTCACGACGGCACAGCGCACTGTTTTAGGCGACGCACAGCGGTGCTTTTGGGTGGATTCGCTCATCTCGGCTCAATCGTCATAAAGCGACGCAAATCAGGCCCGTTTTCTATTTCGGGCGGCCAGTATAATAGAGCATAGGTACGCCGGTCCGCAATCAATGGTCTCGCCATGGTTCTTCGCGTTCCACGCCGACAAAGTATCCGCCTGCTCGTAATCTCGATTGCGATTTACGGCGGCACGGGCGTAGCGCAGGCCGACGTTTTTGATCTGGCGGGCGGCGGCCGACTCGAAGGCAAGGTGATTCAAACCGATGACGCGGATAAATCGACGTATATCATCGACCTCGCGGGCGGGGGTCGGCTGACGATTGCCCGCTCGCAAGTCACGCGCATCGATTCCACGAGCGAGGCGGAGGCGGAGTACCAGAAGCTCGCGCTGACTTCGCCAGATACCGTCGAAGGTCACGAAAAACTGGCGGAGTGGTGTCGCCAGCACAAGTTGCAGCACGAGTATCAGCAGCACATGGCGCGAATTCTCGAGCTCAATCCCAACCATGCCGAGGCCCGTACCGCGCTTGGTTTTCATAATCAGGACGGGCAATGGATGAACCGCGACGACGTGATGGCGTCGCGCGGGTTGGTGATGTACGACGGCAAGTACGTCACGCCACAGCAAGTGGAAATCCTCGAGCAGCAGAAGAAGTCGCGCGTCACGCAGGCTGATTGGAAGAACACGATCGAGCAGCTGAGGCGTCAGCTCACCGGGCGACGCCAGGACAATTCCGCGCAAGCCCGCGTTAAAATTCAATCGCTGAAGGACCCCGCGGCAGCGGATGCGGTCGTCGCCGTACTGCACCGCGAAAATGATCCCGATTTGAAGCGGCTGTGGATCGAGACGGCCGCTCGGCTAAATAGCCGTGTGGCAATCGATGCGTTGGTGGATCTCTCGCTGAATGATCCTGATGACGAAATCCGGCATCAATGCTTGGAATATCTCATCAAATCGGGTCGGCCGGGGCTTTCGACGCCATACATTCGCGCACTCAAAGATTCGCATAACGAAATGGTCAACCGGGCCGCCGCGGCACTCGGGCAAATCAAGGATCGCGATTCGATCGGGCCGCTGATCGATGCGCTCATCACGAAGCATCGGGTAAAAGTG
Organism: Lacipirellulaceae bacterium; assembly: GCA_036271295.1. GTDB lineage: Bacteria > Planctomycetota > Planctomycetia > Pirellulales > Lacipirellulaceae > JABDGM01. The sequence goes on from DATBAY010000216.1 coordinate 3,058, forward strand.
AGCGATGCCAATCCCGACCAACACGCCTACACATTTTCGAAGGACAGCAACGCGTTCAGTTTCGGCGGCGGCGGACCGCAAGTCGTGAATCAGACGTTTCGCAACCAGGCTGCCCGCGATGCGCTGGTTGCAATTAGCGGCGCGAATTTTGAGTATGACCAGGAACAGTGGCGGAACTGGCTGGCGGCTCAGGCGAAGGTGAACGCAGTGGACGTGCGGCGCGATCCGTAGAGTCGAAGAGTGGGAGAGGGAGACCGTCATAGACTTGATAAAGTGACGCTCCAAGTCGCGGTCGATTAACCGAATTTGACCGCGAATTCGATCCACACCTGAGTTTCAGCTGCCTCACTTTCGGAGTCTGAAAACTTCGCGACAAACGCCCCTTCGTAACGTCGTTTTCTCCACGCCTCTGCCAAGTTAGCGCATACCGAACGCGAAGATCGACGAATTTGATCGGTTAGCGAGTAGGTTTCTTCGCGCGGAAACGACTTTGTCCGCTCAAAGACTGATATCGCTGCCTCGAAAGCCTTTTTGTAGACATCCGACTCAACACGACGTTGGATTCTCATGCTGTCACGTCCCCCGCTCTGTGTCTCCCCCTTTTCCCACTCCTTTATTGGTTATCTGACAACTGCCAACGCAACGCGGTCTTCCAGGTTCGGTCGGAATGCCGTGAGGATCAGCAGCGGCAGGTACCATGCTAGGGCCAAACCGCCACTGTGGGCGTACCAGAATTGGGTGCCGAGCATCATGGCGGCGGAATAGGCAATCAGCGTGGCCAGGTTTTTCTGGGCGGGCCAAAGGATCAGGCTGAGGCTCAGGCCGACGTGGGCGGCGATCAGGGGCCAGCGATAAATCGGGTGCCAGAATTGGCCCCAGACGCCCGACAAATCGGTGGCGGCCGGCATCCCGAAATTGAAGATCTGCTGCAGGTGCGCCAAGAACTGGTTCATATTATCCGATGTGTACGCATCGGCGATCAACACGGCTCCAAGCGAAACCAAGAGGCCGATCACGAAACGCACCAGGCCGCGCTGCCAGTAAAAACTGGCCCACAGCGGCAGTAAAAAAATCGGATAGTAAATTGTGCCGAACGCCAGACCGATCATGGCGCCAGAGGCAAGCGGCCAGCGGTAAAAGAGAATGGCCCACACCAGCAAAGCGCCGGGAAGCGCGTGGATTACGCTGCCGGTCCACATGGCCGTGTAAGGCAGCAAGAGATACAGCGTCGCGGCAGCGACACCGGTTTTGACATTATCGAAGTGCCGCACGCCGATAAGAACCAAACCAATGACGATTGCCAACTGAGACAAGATCGCCATGGCGCGAGCAGTTACCACGTGGACCAAGGGCACGATTTCAGCCTTGGTCAATTCCTCATTCGTGACGACCGTAGCTTTCTGCGCGTTGTCTCCCAACACAGACTGAGTGGAAATTTCGGGCAACAAAAAAATAAGCGGCAAGCCCGGGCCGTGAGTGCGCAGACTATTCATTTCTTGATCGGATGATTCGCGCTGCCGCAATCCGGCGGCCCGCTCCGATCCCGCCACATCGCTTAAGTTCGGCTTGCCGGTGAAGACATTGGCCATCAAAAAGATAAACAGTGCGATGCCCAAAAAGGTCAGCCCGCCGACGGAGAGGTTCGGCTCCAGCAGGGGACGGCGGACCATGAGTGCATCGAGCAGGAGCCGCAGCATGAACAAACTATTCACGGCAAACAGCCAGATGTAGCCGGCGTGTTCGATCGAAGTGCTCGCGGCATGCTCCCGGCCGTACTGAATCATGAGCAGCGCGGGGGCGAGTGAAATCAGGCCGACGAGATCCAAGTTTCGCACGCTGAAAAAGCGGTTGAACTTGAAATAGATCGCGATCATAAGGAGCGACGACAGATAGGCCCACGTCGTGGGGTTCACCTGCTCGTAGTTCACCAAAATCTCGCGCATCTTGACTCGTGACTAATAAGGAAGTGGGAGACTAGGAGAGTCGCCGCGTCTGATCTCCTCGCCCCCGAATTGTTGTTTGATTTCTTAATCGGCGCCGACTCGTTCTCGCGCTTCGTCTGCCCACGGGCTGGCCGGGGCGAGACTCATGAACAATCGCCAATGGCACACCGCTTCCGTCGAGCGATTCTCGCGATCCAATAGCCGCGCCAAGTGGTAGTGTGCATCGGCGTAATCCGGATGATATTCAAGCGCGCCGCGAAATGCAGCCTCAGCGAGGGCCAGTTCGCCTAATTCGGCAAGTACACAGCCTAAATTTGCGCGCGCCTCGACGAAATCCTCGTCGAGCTCGATCGCGACATAGTACCGTTCGCGAGCTGCGCTGAGTTCACCCTGTTCGTAGAGCAATTCCGCCACAGCGAAGTGGTCCTCCGACGTTGCGTCGCCCGAAAAAAGCACTGCTCGATAGGCATCGACCGCCTGGTCTGGATGACCGGCGCCGCCAAGCTCGGCGGCGAGCGCACGCAAGTCCTCTGCAAGATGGGGGTGATCGCGCTGCGTTCGGCCCGAAGGTTTTTGCAGCGTATCTGCCGCGACAAGCGGAATCGTGGCCGGTCCATCGCGCAACGCGGCTGCTTCCGCTCGTTGATCTGTGCCGTCGAAATCGATAAGCAACTGTCCGCCAGCTTCGGAAAGTCCTTCATCTCGACGGACATAGAGACATCGTCCCTCGACGACCACCGCTGGATCGACGAGCGGTCGCGCAACGCCCGGCAGCAATCGCGACAAACGGTTTAGCTGCCGGTTGACGGCGGTGATCGTGCAGCCGGCCTCTAACAATTGCGCCAGTTTCCGCGCGACACCGACTTCTTCGAAATCGAAATACGGAAGATGTTGCACTTCGCGCTTCGCGAGAATCGCGCCGCGACGATGCCACTGCCGCACTGCGGTGATTGGCGCTCGCACCAGCTCTGCGAGCATTGCCAACGTGTAAAGTCGCTCAACGCCATGCCCCGACTCGATGAGCCCAAGCCGAGCCCATAGAGCCGATTCGCCCAGCAACTCGGTCTCGCCGCTCGCGAACCGCTCGCGCAGTTCGTCATCGAATCGTTCACGGTCTGGTTTCGAACGCGTTTGACCTGCGGCGGCGTCGCTGACGACAATCAAATCCGGATCGCCGCTGCGCTCGACGAGCACGCCCCCGTGCGCGCGGATGATTTGTTCCACTTCGCGACGGGGCATGCTGGCCAGTTTGCCGATCAGCATCACCCGCCGTCCGGCGAGGGAAGCATCTTGCTGTTGAAAAGTCGAACCGCTCACGCCCATCCTGCCGCGTTTGTGACGTTAAACGCAATTGCCAATGACGTTTAGTCTCACAGCGACAGGGGCAGGTGTCAACTTAAAGTAGTCGTCTCGCTCCGCGAGACCAAATCTTCCTCTCGCCGAGCGAGAGGGCTACATTAACCATCGCACGCGCTGACGGGCACGCGTACCGTTACCGTGTGCGGCACGCGAACCGTGTACGTGACGGGCACCTGTTTCTGAACGACGTGCGGCACCTGGACGGTTTGCTTCTCGCAAACCCATTTACACACGCGGACCTGATACGGCTCGACGCGTTCTTCCTCGACCATGCGGCAAGTCGTCACGGGCACCTGGCGGACTTGCTCTTCGCTTACCATGCGGCAAACCTGCATGGCTTCCTGGCGAGGAACACGCTCAACCACCTGGCGGCAGGTTTGAACAGGCACTTTGCGAACAACTTCTTCCTGGGTCATACGAACGGTTTGCACTGGCACCTGGCGGACCTGCTCTTCGGCCACCATTTTGCAAACTTGAACCGGCACTTGCTCGGTCACCTGCTCGGGGCAGTAGCTCACGGTGTTGTACTGTTGAGCCACGACATTCGGCTTCCAAACGCGCTGCACGACTTGCTGCGACGGAACGTAGCCACTGGTCCAAGCCAAGCCGCCACGCTGCACTTGCACGATGCCCGTGCGTGGGTCAACAACCTGCGTCGCCGGTTGCCAGGCCAGGCCAGGCAGCGTTTGCACCGCTGGCGTACAAGCCACTTGATCGACGTAGCAGCCCTGGTCGACGTAACGCGTGTTGCATTGCGTTACGGGGCGCATGACGGTGCGAACTTGTGGCTGATATGCGGTCTCCGTCACTGGGCGCTGGACCACGTAGCGCTCTTCACGCATTGAGGTTTCGCACACCGGCTTCTGAACCATGTAACGCTCTTCGCGCTCGCTCGTCTCAACAATGTTCCGCACGACGTCGTAGCTCGTGTCGCGCATCACCGTTTCGTACGTCGGCCGTTGAACGGTATAGCGCTCTTCGTGCATCGCGGTTTCGGTAATGGGCTTCAGCACTTTAAACCGCCGTTCACGCATCTCGGTTTCGTAGGTCGGCACTTGGCGCGTGAGTTCACGCGTTTCCATCACCGTTTCGCACACGGGTTTGTAGTACGTTACCTGTCGTTCTTCGCATACGGTCTTGCAGACCATCTTGTAGCAGCAGGTGTCGCAGCATTGCGCGAAGACGCGCGGCACCTGCGGAACGAAGAGCGCACTTAATCCCAGCGCGATACTTAAGCGAATGCGATTAGTCATGACCCAGCGATCTCGCAAGACGAGTGATATGAGCGCATCCGTGCGGCTGACCCATGGGACCACCGTGTCGCCGAACCCCTTCACGATAAGTGTGGCGCTCAAGCGACTGCCGGGCAAACGGCAGCACTGCTTCGCTGCGCCGCTATCATAAAGATGAACTATGCTCCGGCTAATGCTTTAGGAAACTTGAAAGATTTCACTGCCTAGGTCATTTTCTCGCGACATGAGGTAAGAAAGCAACGGAACAGCTTCACATCGTTGCGTTTTGGAACGAACGCTGCGCAACACAGTCGTTACGACCGGCATAACCTGCCCGGTGGAGTCAACAATCCAACAAGCGTAGTGGGCGGCTCGTTACTTCGATTTCAGCAAATGAAGCAAGTGATCGGCATCTGAAACCAACCGCGAAGGGATATTGGCCGCTTCGAGTTGGTGCGGGTCGGTCTTCGCGAATTGCTCAACCGCTTTGGTGACGACCGATAAATCTGCGTCCGGATTTTGCCGCGCCAGCGCGTGCGATGCGTCAAGTGCGCTCGCCACGACAACGGCGGCCTTGTTGCCGGCCTTCTCTTCCTCGCCGTTGCGTTCGGGTTTCGACAACTCGGCGACATCCAGCATCTCTGCCAGCGTTTCCGCCGATTTCGTATTCCCATGGTGCGCGAGCGCGATGGCCGCGTTGTAGCGGGTGTCCGTATCCGGATCGTTCACCAGTGCTTCCAGCCGCTTGATCGCCTCGGGCGTTCCCATTTGGCCTAGCGCGTAAGTCGCCGACGAGCGAATGGTCGGATCGGTGTCGCCGCTCAAACGAATGAGCGTGGGCCCGGCCTCGGCGTTCTCGAGATGTTCGGGCGGATCGAGTTGCTGCAGATCGTAAGCTCGTGTTGCCAATGCTTCGATCGCGCCGTGGCGTACCAGTTCGTCGCTGGGCGAGCGTTTGGTTTCGGCGGCGCGGAGCAGCGTATCAGTGCCCTCGGGGACTTCGAACTCGCCGAGCGCGCGAGCCAGGAAATATCGCAACGTGGCGGCCTGTTGGCCATCTTGACCATCTTTCGAATCGTCGATTTCGCGATCGAGAACTCGCGCTAAATGGCTCGCTGCGTCATGATCGCGCTTAATGCTCGCATAGCGCTTGTTGTGCAGCATGTCGGCAAGCTCGCTCGCGCGCTGCCAACGAGCGACGCTCGGCCCACTTTCCACGCCCTCAATCAGCTTTTCGGGGCCGATGGTGGTACTGCGCACAAGCCAACTGAACGACAGCCAAACGCCAACGATCGCCAGCACAATGAGCGCGGGCACGACAAATAACTGGACAATGAAGCGGGCCGAGGGCTGCTCGACGGGCGGCAACAGCTCCTCGCCGAGCGGCGGTCGCGATGGACCGCCCTGCCCTACCTCGCGGAAAGATCGTGTTTCGGTCATAGCACAGTATTTTACGTTGCTCGCGGCGATGCGGATACCTCCCCGCTAGGAACCGAAGTGCAATGTGGCACACGATCTTGCGGTCTTGCTGCCCCGTGTGGGAAAACGGGGCGATGTTAAGTGTCCACGTCACATTGCCGACCGCCGCGGAAAACATCGCCCTCGATGAAGCGTTGCTGGATATCGCCGAGGAAGGTAGCGGAGCGGACGAGTTCTTTCGCCTTTGGGAATCGCCCGATCCCGTGATCGTCGTCGGTCGATCGACCCGCATCTCAGCAGAAGTCGATCAAGCCAAATGCAACGCGATTGGCGCTCCCGTTTTGCGTCGCTCCAGCGGCGGCGCGGCGATCGTCGCCGGCCCCGGCTGTTTGATGTACGCCGTTGTGATCAGTCACAAGCAGCGGCCGGAATTGCTCGACATCACCCGCGCGCATCGCTTCGTGTTGGCTCGCGTCGTGGAAGCGATTCAACCGTTGGCAGCGCAGCCAGAATCGATACGGGTTGCTGGCACGTGCGATTTGATCTTCGACGATGGCGTTGCGGCGCCGCGCAAGTTTTCGGGCAACAGTCTACGCGTGAAGCGATCCCACTTCCTGTATCATGGCACAATCTTGTATGACTTCGATCTGTCGCTAATCGCGAATTGCCTGCGGCCGCCGCCTCGGCAACCAGAGTATCGAGCGCGGCGTGCGCATGGAGAGTTTGTCATGAATCTGCCGGCAAGTCGGCAGGACCTCGTCGACGCTCTAATCGCCGCATGGCCCACGATAGGCGAGCTAAAAGATATTCCGCTCGCGCGAGTCAAAGAACTGGTCGCAAGCAGATTCGGCCAGCGAGCGTGGAACTTCGAGCTGCCGTAGTTCTCTCGCTACCAGAACATTTCCAGCAACCCTGCTCCGATGGGTGCCTAGAGCAACGCCTTAGTTCTTCGCAATGCTCTGGGGCGTTGCCCCAGCCACCCAACACGAGAACTTGACAACGGGCTAGCTCGATTTGCGGCGACTTTTCTTCCGGCGTTGTTGTTGACGGCGTTCCGGTTTGTCCGGCGCGGCGCTGTCGGTCGAGACCTTGGCGCGTTTACGGCGGTCTCCGGCACGACGATCATTCTCATCGTCGCGCTTTTCAATCAAATGCTCGAGCTCCGAGGGCACTGGTATTCGCTTGCTCATAATTTGGGCTCGTTGCGAGTGCGCAAGATGTTAGTGGTCGCTAATGACTTCGCCGTTTCTACTAGCATCCATCGCGGCAGGCTGCTGCAGCGCGTTCGCCGTCGGGGTCGTCTGCCCTTCCGGCAAAACTTCGATTGGCAGCGGCGCCGGGCCACAACCGGTTTCGCACATCTCTTGTTCCGGCAAAGGACAGGCCGGTATTTGATACCGCGGGCCAAGATCATGGAAGTATCCATACGGCGGTTCTTCACGCTTCTTGGGGATCAGCGGATAGCTGACCCGCTTGCCGTCCGGCAAGATCGCGTCCCACGGCCGATCGGTGCGGCAGAGCGGGCCGTGGAACAGCGGCACGCTGGTCTTCACCCATTCGCCTTCCTCGAAATCGTGGTACTGCTTGTCGTACGGTTGAATGCGCGGCACGAGGGCCACGATGATTTCCTGCCGAGACTTGGTCACCGTGGAACGCCGAAACAAGAAACCGATGCCCCGCACATTGCCGAGGTACGGAATCTTCGACTGATCGGTCGAATCCGATTCCTTAATCAGACCGCCGATGATCATGCCCTGATTATCGTTGAGCATGATGTCTGTCTCGAGTTCTGCGGTATTCGACGTCGGGGCCTTGGTATCCGGATCGATTTTGCCGTCCGATACTTCCGGGCGCACGTGCAACAGCACCCGGCCATCGTGCGTAATCCGCGGCCTCATGCGCAGCACAACGCCGACATCAAGAAACTGCACATTTTGAGTCGTGCTGGTCTGCGTGGTAATCGCAGTTTGATAACCGATGTGCTGCCCGACTTGTAGCCGTGCTTCCTGCTCGTTGATGACGAGCAATTTCGGCGAGCCCAGGCTTTTGGCGTCGGTCGTCTTTTCGAGGAGCTCGACGACGGCGCCAATGTCCTTGCCGCCGAGCTTGGCGACAAACGCCGGAGAAGCCGTCGGCGCAGCCAATCCGTTGGTTCCCAACGTGGGCACGAAGGAAGCCGCGCTTCCGGTCGAGTCGATGACGCCGTTCAGACCGAGAGCGTTCAAATCGACGCCACACGTGTTGGTGTCATCGAGTTCGATCTGGAGGACGTGCGTTTCGATAAGCACCTGCCGGGGAGCGTGGTCCACCTGGCAGATGTAGGCCGAGATGCGTGCCAGTGCATCGGGGACATCCTCGACGACGATTTGCTCCTGAGCGAGCTTATTGTTGGTCGGGTTGCTGGCCCCGACGGTCAATTTTCCGACCGGTGACAAAAAGTTCTTGACGGCGTCGGCAACGGACGCCGCGGATACGAAATCCAAATCGAAGACCTGGATCTGCCGCCCTTGGACATCCGGAGATAAATTCGCTGCGTCGCTGAGTGACGTGATCAGAATGATATTATTTCGTTTGACCCACGTGTAATTAGCGACGGACAGAATCGCGGTCAGCGCCTCATCGATCGGCACGTCGCGGAGGGTGATCGAAATCAGCACGTCGATGTCGTTCGATGCGACGATATTGAGATTCTGTGTTTGAGCAATGAGAGCCAGCACTTGACCCAACGATTTATCGCGGACAATGAGCGTAATCAGCCCCTTATCGTTTTTGCTGAGCTGCAGGCCTTCCGTCGTATCTGCTCCGGAGAACGGCACTTTTCCGGCCATCGGGGGCAGCGGCAAATTTTCAGTCGTAATCGAGCTGCCGGCAGGCGGAGTTGCAACCGGACGAGGCAACGACTTGGCCCCCGGCGGTTTTGCATTTCTCTGCACGGCGCCTTGCGGCGGCCTCGGAGCGGGCGGCTTCGGATTTGCCGCAACCCGCACGTCGGTTTCGGTGGATTGCGGGTCGTTGACAACCTGGTCGTGCACGTCGTTGAAAGCGGCATGCAGTTCGAGCGACTCAGCCACTGCCCAGCTGCCCATGGGGCCGAAAACAATCGCCACTACCAGCGGAAGCACGCGCGCAACGCCCTGCGCCGCCTTTTGGCATCGCGATTTCGGTAGTGATGCACGGGCGTTTGTCACTTTGCCGACTTCCTCTCCACTCGCACGCCGCTCGTCGGGTCGATTCCCGTTACCGTAAAGCCGTCAATTTCATCGCCAATGTGTACAATCCGGTCGCCGATCATCGCCGCGTATTGATCGCGCTCGCGGACGATGACTTGCACACCGCGCTGCTCGAGCTCGCGAAGCTGCGTCTCAAGCTGGGCGACTGCCTCGGCCATCCTCTTGGCGTCATCGGCCTGGGCCGCATCGACCAGGTTGCCGCCCTTGTCCGATTTTGGATCCAGCGCCCGGGCCTTCGGAAACGTGTCCGGTAGCGCGAACGGATCGTACGCGATCACCTCGGTGAGATTCGGTGATTTCCAAGCGGCCGGGTCGACGACCGCAGCTACTTCGAGCACCGGCTTAGTTTCCTGCCGATTTGGTTTAGCCGCTGCCGTTGCCGGCCCCGGCTTCGCGACCGCCGTGACAGGTCGCCGGCGCGTATTAGCCGGCGCATTCGTCGCCGCGGTTGGAGCGGCCCCGCTGAAGTTCCAGTACAGCACGCCGACCAACACGACCGCGAGCACGCCGATGAGCGCAGTCTTAACAGGCGTTAAGCCTTTCGCTTGCTTCTTTTGCGAATCAGCCACTGCGCGCCTCCTGCACCGGCTCGGCGTCGTCGCCCGAAAGTGCAAAATAAATCACCAGCGTGGCCGTCATCGGGTATTCGGCGGCCGTATCTTCCGCCGAAAGCGTCAAGTCCTTGACTTTCGATAACCGCGCCAGCTTGTTGAGCCCATCGATGAATGCACAGATGCTGTTGAAGCTGCCAACGCCCTGGACGGAGACCTGCATTTCGGCGTAGCCGTTTCGGACCTCGGCCTTCTCGTGGTGGAAATCGTTGATTGCCAGCTTCTCTTTTTGGGCGAGCTGCGTAACTTGCTTCAAAAACTCACCGTCATCGGCACCTTGCGGCACACGGCCTTGAACATTGGAAATTCGCGTCGTAACTTCGTGCAACTTTGCCGAGACAATGCGATGCTGCTCGCGAATGATCGGCGCGTTCTGCACAGATTGCACGACCTCGTCGATGCGGGCCGCGGTATCGGCGATGGCCTCGACCGCCGGCGCATGCACGAACGAGTATCCCACCGTTGCGCTCACGACCGTCGCGAGCACGCCGGCGTAATGCAGCAGTCGTCCGAATCGTCGTGTTTCTTCGTCGATGACACTCATAAATGCAACTAACATTCGGCCAATTCAGAATTGGCAGCTCAATTCGTAGTCTCGCAAGGCGGAGGACTTGTCCTCGCGTTCTTTCAGCTTGAGCAGCTCGACATGGCTGAAAATGCCCGCGTGTTGCAAGCCGTTCAGCATCTCGGCGACCGATGGATTGTCGACCGATACGCCGGTAAGCTTCAGACCGCTAGCAGGCGGAGCGCCCGCTTTCGTTTCTCCGCCAACCTCCTGAAAATTCGTAAGCTCCATGCGCGTGACGCGCACGCGGCCCTTGGTTTGTTCTGCCGTTTTGCTGATGACGCCCAACAACGTGAGGGCGTTGCGCTGTGTTTCGAGCACCTTAGCGACGCCTTCGCGCTCCTGCAGCTCCTTGAGCTGCTTGCGCATATCGACAACCTGTTTCAGCATCGTCTGAGTTGGTTCATGCTCGCGTGAGAGCACTTCGAGCTCCTGCGTAAGACGACCTTGTTCGCGCATCTCGGCCCAATGCCAGCACCAGCCGGTGCTGAGGACGACGACCATGATCGAGACCCACTGCACGGCTCGTTTGCGCGCAATCTGTTGTCGGCGGTACGTGGCCGGCAGAATGTTGATCATCGTTCTCATGCCGCCCTCCAGGCCAATGCCGAAAGGGCAGCCGCGTTGCCGAACACGGCCGACCGCACGCCCGCCGCACAGAGAATTGGCTCCTCGGCCGGTTTGAGCGAAATGATGTGCACCGGCAGCGATAAGGCGTGTGATAAATAAGGAGCGACGTTGTTCAACGACGCTCCGCCCCCCAACAGCCAAATCGCCGCCGGTTGTAAGTGACGCCGTTGCATCTCGGTAAATTGCAGCGTACGGCTGATCTGGCGCACTAATTCGTCCAGCACGTTGCCCGTTGCAGCCGTGATGGCGGTCGCCGCGTCTGAATTCGCGGAGGTCGAGTTGTCGCCCGCAACCAGGCCCTCAGTCTCTGCCAAGTGCTGGGCTTCATCGAGCGAGATATCAAATCGATCGACGATCGCCTCCAGGACCTTGCCGAACGCGCACTCCTGAATTCGCCGGCTGTACAATGGCCGCTCGTCGCCGACGATGCACAGCGTTGTGTTCGAGAAACCCCAATCGACTGCTAGGGCGCGACGACCGTCGCCCAGGCCGCCAAACATCGTCACGCCCCGCGCCATAGCCAGCGGCGTGCCATCGATACCCCAACAATCGAGTCCGACGTGCCGGCAGTCTCGCCAAACCTGTCCGATCCAGGGACGT
>DATBAY010000217.1:0-1637 GCA_036271295.1 Lacipirellulaceae bacterium
TCCAGACAAAATGGTATTTCAGGTCAAAACGGCTGTGAGAACTCGTACGGTACTTCTCCATCCCCAAATTCTAGCAAAACGAAGAACCTAAAGGCTTCGCCTGAAGGCGAGGGTTTTAGACCCATCGCAAGGACAATAATAGGTTCGCTCTTCAGGACCGTAGATAGCGTTCATGGTGACCGAGAGCCCAGTGAATTCACCAGACTTTCCCGGGTCCATGATCGTCTCGTCAGTCTGAATGCCATACGCGTCGGCGCGGGCCTGGACGCAACGGTAGATCTGCTCGAAGTCAACATGCATGGATGATCGCGGTGGTGCTGGGGCCAACGGCCTCGAGTTATTTGTCCATCGCCTTCAATGTTCGATGCACGCCCTCAGTATCGCCGCCATGTGCCGGCGTCAAATGCCTGAAATCTCCGCGGAGCGACTTCAGTGCATATCGTTCGTGGTCGATTTCAGAACTCGTTCGAAATCCCAGCCGTCGAAGCGCCGGCATCGGCGGGCACCAGCCTTGGATGGCATGCTGCAAAAGAAATGCAGCCACCGCCGCAGGAAAGACAAACCACTTCTTATTGATCGTCGCGCCAAGTGTGAGGCCAATCAACGAGGCGGTCGCGGCGTTCGCTTCCAGCGCGCGTTCGATGTCCCATTCTTGGTCCAGTTCGGCTAAACGTCGATCAATTGCCGCGCGGCCCGCCGCCGCACATCGCACAACTCTCGCTTCCATTTCCTCCTGAATTTGTTCGTTGACGCTTGCCGCCGTATGTTCCGACACTCGGCCCGCAGTCGAAGAAATCATGGCGCAGCTCCTCTCACAGTGAAGGTTGGAAAACAGCGTCCATCACGAGCAATTTTTGCGCCACGAATTCAAGGAGGCGCGGTTTTTTGGAATGCGCGATAACTTCGGGCCAATGTCGATGCTTTGCAGAGGACCGATCCGCGCAACGATTTTCTCGAATGGAAGTCCGGGTACAGGTCAGCCGCGCCTCAGCCTCAATCTCGTCCAAAATCGCGACACTCGAACTTCAGCACCTGGAGCCCAAGCTATCTGCTCAAGGTTTCGTCAGCCGACACCCACCGAACCGCTCACATATTTCACCCAGCTCCAGCGCGTTTGCAAGCGCTGCGCCCTCGGCCGTGTTATCGAAGATGCACCAGGCATCGACGCCCATAGCGCGCGTGCGATCTAGTTTGATCGCCATCTCCTCGAGGAATTCTCGGCCGTAAGCCGAATAGTAAACTCGCGGACTGCCGTGTAAGCGGAAATAGACCGGGTCGAGGTATGCTCCCGGATTATGTGCTTTTAGAACTATCGCCGGGTCGGCCACGACGCGAGCAATGGCAAAGTCCGTTAGCAATCCGTCTGCTCGAGCCTCAAACCAACTTGGATGACGAGGCTCGCAGACCAGCATTCCGCTGAATCGGTCGCGCATCTCTTGGAAGAATCCGCGGGCGAGCTCGGGCTTAAATTCGAGCTTCGGCGGGAGTTGAATTAAAATGGGTCCCAGCTTGACGCCTAATTCCTCGACTTCGTCCAAGAAGTGACCGAGGGATTCATTGGCGTTGTTCAGTTTTAAGACGTGAGTTATTTGCTTGGGCATTTTTACTGCGAAGCGAAAATGGTCAGGCACGGCACT
>DATBAY010000218.1:0-5721 GCA_036271295.1 Lacipirellulaceae bacterium
GACCGCAGGTTCGGCCAGACCGGGCACGTCGAGCGTGACCTGCTCGACGACGCGTGTTTCGACCTGAGCAACGCCGGGGATTTCGGCGAGTCGATCGGCCATCGAGTTGGGCGCGCGTTTCACCCGCGCGAAGACGTCCGCGAATCGATAGCGCTCGTAGAACGTGGAGCGAGTTAGCTCGAGCGAGTTGACGATCGTGCGCGAATTGACGAACGTGGCGACGCCCGACGCAATGACGAGTGCAATTGCGAACGACTGGCCTTTCATTTGCGAAAGGTCGCGGAGCAATTTGCGATCGAGGGCACTGATCATGGCGTCACCACGTCAGCTCGTTGGCGGAGCGCTTGGTTGAGTTCACGTGGACATTCCCGATTTTTCCGTCGGATATTGAGATCACGCGATCGGCCATTTCGGCGATGATCGCATTGTGCGTGATTACCGCCGTCGTCGTGCCCAGTTCGCGGTTAATGCGCGAGATCGCTTCGAGGACCAACACGCCGGTGTGCACGTCGAGTGCGCCGGTGGGTTCATCGCACAAAAGTACCGACGGGTTCTTGGCAACGGCGCGGGCGATGGCGACCCGCTGCTGCTCGCCGCCAGACAGCTGGGCCGGGAAATGGTCCTTGCGTTCCTCGAGATTCACCATGCGGAGCGCATCGAGGGGATTCATCGGTTTAGCGGCGATATCGGTGACGAGCGCGACATTCTCGCGGGCGGTCAAGCTGGGAATGAGGTTGTAAAACTGAAATACGAAGCCGACGTGCTCGCGGCGATAGCGGGTGAGCGCGGCGTCATCGAAAGCGGTGAGCTGCTCTCCGCGATAATGCACGGTGCCGGCAGAGGGCACATCTAAACCACCGAGAATGTTCAGCAACGTACTCTTGCCGCTGCCAGAGGGACCCAGCAGCACGACGAACTCGCCCGCATAGAGTTCGAGATCCACGCCGCGCAGCGCGTGAACATCGACCTCGCCCATGTGATACACCTTCGCTAAATCGCGCGCTGCGAACACGAGGCTCGACTTGCCGTCTGCGGAAGTGGGCTGGTGTGCTGGTAAATGTAGCGAGCTCATGGGGCGCGAGTTGGGCGAAATATTGATGGTGAATCGGCCGCCACCATCATTATCAGCGTTCGATTCATCTCAAGAAAGCTGTGCGCTTGCGCGAAATGCACGTTGAGGCGATCTAATCGTGGGGGACGGGAACTCTCAGCGAAAGAGACCGATCGATAGGTATGACCTGAGTTGCTGGGACATCTCTTTAGGCGTACAACGAAGCAATTGAATTTTCCCGCTGAGAGGCCGTTTTGAATCGCCAAACTCAACCCACTTCTGGCACGAGGTACGTCGAATCTAGGCGCCGAAGTAATTGTATCGCGGCGCGGTGGTTGAGCGTCATCGCCGCGGTGGCGGGCATAACGGCGGTCCGGCCAGCGGCAGCCGGGGGCGGCCCGGAGAACGTGCTGCTGGTCGTCAATTCGAATAGCGATTCCTCGAAGGCGATCGCGAATGCCTACATCGATATGCGGAAGATTCCGCCGAACCACGTGCTGTACATCGATTGGAAAGGCAGCCTGGAAACCGCGTCGGGCGAGAACTTTCGCGATAAGATTCTGCTGCCCGTGATGCAGACTCTCGATGAGCGAAAGCTCATGCCGCAAATCGATTACATCATCTATTCGAGCGACTTTCCCTGGCGGGTCGACCTCAAGCCAATTTATCCGGACGATAAGTTTACTTCACCGTTCGATCCCATTGCTTCAATCACCGGCGCCACGTATTTATTGTCGTTTATCCTTCACAAGGAGCCGGCAATCGTGATGCCGAGCAACAACTGGTACGTTCCGGGCGACATGAGCGGGAATGACCTGCAATGCACGCATCTGACCAAGGTGCCTTCGCGCGGATTCCGGTCGCGTTACACCTGGGCGCCGAACGGCGAGAAAACGGACGACGCGGCGAAGGGCGGGCACTATCTACTGTGCACGATGCTGGGGGTAACGCAGGGTCGTGGGAACACGGTGCCGGAGGTAATTTCCTATTTGCGGCGGGCCGTGACCGCCGATGCCACGCGGCCGCCGGGCACGATCTATTTCATGTGGAACAAGGATGTGCGCAGCTCGACGCGAGACAAGTGTTTCTCTGCGGTGGCGGCGCAAATCAACGCGTTGGGAGTCAAAGCCCAGGTGCAACAGGGACGCCTGCCGGATGGCGCCAAAGACGTCGCGGGCCTGATGGCTGGCGTCGAGGAATTCAACCTGGCGAGATCGAATATCACGATTCGGCCTGGTGCGATTTGCGAGCACCTCACGAGCGCCGGCGGAATTCTTTCGGCGGGAAATTTTCAAACACCGCTCAGCGAGTTTTTACGAGCCGGCGCGGCCGGGGCCAGTGGCACCGTGACCGAGCCGCATGCAATTCAAGCAAAGTTTCCGCTGCCGTCTTTGCAGCTGCATTACGCGCGTGGGTGTTCACTGGCGGAGGCGTTTTACCAATCTATCACGGGTCCTTACCAACTTTTGATCGTTGGCGAACCGTTGTGCCAGCCCTGGGCCGTCTTTCCGAAGATTCTCGTCGAAGGGATCAAGCCCAACGACAAGATCAAAGGAAAGGTTTCAATTAAGCCTTCCAGTTTGACAGGTAGTGTGCGCGCCATCGCCATGTTTGATCTTTATGTGGACGGTCGCCTCATGGGTCGCGACGCCGCGAACAAATCTCTTGAATTGGATACAACCGGCTTGCCGGACGGCTACCACGAAATGCGGATCGTCGGTACGGTGGCGGACGCGATCGAAACTCAAGGGCGGGCCGTGATGCCTTTCTATACATCGAACCATGCCGCCGCCTTGGACGTCAAAGTTACCCCGCTGAGCGCGTCGAACGACGGAAAATTTCATGTGACCGTGCGACAACCTGGGGCGAATTCAATCACGATCCGGCAGAACAGTCGGGACGTTGGCAGCGTACAAGGCGAAGCGGGCGAGATCGACGTTTCGGCGGCGACACTTGGTCGCGGGCCCAGCATGCTCCAGGCAGTCAGTGAAGGCGATGCACGGGCCGTGTCCGCCCCCGTTCGAGTACAAGTCGAGTGAACAGCGGTTCACAGCCGCACCAAATTTGTGGCTTCGAGAACAGTCCTGTTAAGAAAAAGACGGCGGGATCGAACCGCCGATTTGGGGCATGCGAACGCTGGTTCAGGCAGGCGAGGTGGGTTGTAGCGAATATGGGGCCAGGAAACGGGGGCGATTTGGCCTGTTCGTTGACACGCTGGGGCATACAGATACGATAAATCAAGGCCCGCAGATGGGCTGAGTCGTCGTCCAACCTGCGAGCATTCAACGGTCCGTCGGTTCCGTTGTGGTGTACGAGTCTGCTTGCCTAAGCAGGCTCGCGTGGGCCCATGAATTTGGGCTTGGTTGGCGTCGCCCGAGCCCGATCTCATCATCCGGACAAGAACCTTATTGCGATCCGCAACCGTTAAAGACTTTGGGATGGTTGCAAGCGACTGGCGACTTCTTTTCGACAGCCATTTAATGTGAAACTCATAAACGCTGCCAACCAGCCGGAAGACATTTTGGCCGGTTGGGTAGTGGATTAGTTCAACAGGTATCGATCATGCAACAATATCGCGTCAATTTTCCGCTTCTTATCGGCCTGCTCGCCGGCACTTTTTTTTGCTCCGGCGCCGTTTACGCGCTGTGGAAATTTCAAATTGAGCGCAAATCGGGATGGTTGATCAGCGAGGCGGAAAAATCAGTCGCGGAAGGTGATCTGCGCGACGCCACGCAGTACTTCGGCCAGTACATGTCGATCCATCCCGAGAACGACGAGATTCGCTACAAGTACGCGAACACGGAACTGGATTTGACCGAAAAGGATGATGCGACTTCGGAAGACATCGGCACCTGCGCGAAAATGCTCGAGACGATGTTGCGGAACCACGATGTGGGCGATCAGCCGGAGGCCAGAAAAGTTCGCCGCCGACTGATCACCTTATACGGTCGCGACAGCGTTCGCAATTATGGCGCGGCGATGGATCATATCGATCTCTTGCTGCAGTCCACGCCGAACGACCCGGATTTGCAAGCGCTGCGGGCCACGTATCTGGTCAAAGAGGGCAACTACGACGACGCCGTCAAATACTCGTACAAACTCATTGGCTATGATCCGAAAGCCGACAAGTTCGATTTGAAGGCCGCGACGGCGCCGCACAAAACCGAGGTTTATACGAGCCTGGCTACGACGCTGCGGAGCAAGCAAAGCAAACCGGAACTGGCCGAGCGCGTGGTCGACCAAATGGTTGAAGCCAATCCGCAAACGGCCGAGGCCTACGTGCAGCGAGGACGGTTGCGGGCAGCTTGGGGAAATGCGGATGGAGCCCGCGCGGACTCGGAAAAGGCATATCAACTAAAGCCCGAGGACCTGGACGTGCTGTTGTTCAGTGCCGACTCGGCGTCGCACGACGAAAAGTACGACAAAGCCCACGAGTATATCGACAAAGCCAAGAAGCTGTTTCCGGAAGAAACTCGCGTCTATCAATCGGCCGCGCTATTGGCGATGAAGGAAAAGCATTACGACAAGGCGCTCGCCCAAGTCGAAGAAGGCATTAAAAAGGTCTCCGGCGCAAAGGCCACCGAGCTGCTTTTCTTCAAGGAAGAACTGCAGATACCAGCCGCCGACATAAAAGGCGCACGTGAAACGATCGAGGATTTACAGAAAAATCGCAACTTGCGTCCGGAGGTATTGGACTACTTCAACGCGCGCATTTTGCTGGCGGAAGGTAAATGGTTCGAAGCCAGCGAGGCGCTGAACAAGCTCCGTGCGAAGATCGCCGACTTCGGTCGCGACCGCGTCATGGAAGTCGACTTTAGCCTGGGCTTGTGCTACGAGCGGCTGGGCCGGCTGGATCTTGCCAAGGACCAATACGCGCTGGTGCTGCAGTCTGACCCGCAGAATGAGCCCGCACAATCCGGTTTGCAACGGGTGAATACCCAAATCGGCGTTGATCCGAAAGATACAAAAGGTGGCGATCCATGGAGCAAAGCGATTGCCGAAGAGATGAAGAAGCCGAAGGATCAGCAGGACATCGCGAAGCTCAACAGGATGCTTGATGACATTGCGAAGAAGCGCAATATGGACCCTGCGACGGTCAAGCTGATCCAAGCCCAGATTGCGATGATGCATGAGGACTTTAACGGTGCGGGCAAGCTGTTGGCCGAAGCGAATAAGCTATCTCCCAAGAATTTGGCTGTCATGAGGGCGGCGATCGCTATTGCGCTCGCAGACCCCAAGTTAGGGCCGGCCGTGGCAATGGACCGCTGGAATAAGGTGAGCACCCAATTCGGTGATGTGCCTTCGTTGCGAGTCGACAAGGCGGAGATTCTTGTCAAACAGTCGAAGGATGGAGACAAGGAAGCATTGAAGCGCGACCTGGCTGCGCTTTCCGCGGGAATCGATCAGTGGAAGACGCCGCAGAAGATCGAGTTTTGGAGCGGGATGGCGAGGATTTATCTGAACCTCAACATGATTGATGAAGCTCGCCAGTACTTGACTCTATCGGCGGAGAATCAACCGAACGAGTTGCCGCTCCGCTTGGCTTTGTTCTCGCTCGCGTTGGAATCGAATGACGAGCAGGGAATGAAAGATGCCCAGGAAAAGATCCTGCAGATCGTGAAAGACAAGAACGACAGCAACTATCTATATGCTGAGGCACGTCGGCAATT
>DATBAY010000219.1:0-5148 GCA_036271295.1 Lacipirellulaceae bacterium
GGGGGAAGGCGATCGCCCGAGTACACGAGGTCGATCGATAGATGCACAAGGCGCACGTTGTGATCGACAGCAATCGAGAGCAGATTGATAAGACCCTCGACGTTCGTTCGCCATGCCAACCGAGAATCAAGCTCGCACGCGCGGAGCGCGCAGTTGCCCGCGCAGTTGAGTACCGACTGAAACTGATATTCGTCAAACAGCGCTCGCAGCCGATCGTTATCTTCGGCGTCACAAGCAACGATGCCGGCGCCCGAAAGAGGCCAATTATCGGCCTGACGAATGGCAACCACCTGCCCGGGATAGCGCTCACGAAAGTAATGCAGCGCATTGTAGCCCGCGACGCCGGCAACACCCGTGATTAACAGAGGAAGCGGAACGGAATTATGAGCACGCGCAATCACGTTCGCATTTTACACGACCTGCCGGGCTCGCTGCTATCCGGCCTCAACCGGCTGCCCGCCGGCGAGCAACGAACGCCGCGTAATCTGCCGGCGTATCAATCCCGCTTGCTGAATGCTCGACGGATGCCACTAAAATCGTCCCGCCCGATTGCAACATGCGAAGCTGCTCCAGCTTCTCGGCTTGCTCAAGTGGCGACGGTGGCAGCTCAGCCACTTCAAGCAATGTCTCGCGTCGATACGCGTAAATCCCGAGATGCTGATAGAACAGTTGCGGGTCATTGAACGGCAGCCCAGGATTCGGATCGCGCACAAACGGAATCGGGCTGCGGCTGAAATACATCGCCCGGCCGCGATCATCAAACACGACCTTCACACACGCCGGGTTGGCTAGCTGCTCCGCCGAGCGAATCGGCGTCGCCAGCGTCGCCATGCCGCAAGTCGGCGATTGCTCCAGCAACTCGATCACACGGTCGATGTTCTCCGGATTCATCTCCGGCTCATCGCCCTGCACATTGACCAAAATCTCGGCCTGCGGCATCTGCCGTGCGACCTCGGCCACGCGATCGGTCCCGCTTGCACAATCCGCGCTCGTCATCACAAAGTCGCCATGGAATCGCTCGACTTCGCTGACGATCTCTGGGTGGTCCGTTGCTACGATCACGCCAGCCGGTTTGCGGGCAGCGCAGGCCGCCTCGTACGTGTGCTGCAACAGTGTCTTGCCCGTTTCGCACAGCAACATCTTGCGCGGCAACCGGGTCGAAGCGTACCGGGCGGGAATCACGACAATGCTACGCGGCTGGCCGGCCGCTACGTTCGAACGGGGCATAGCAACTCCTTTCTCGGCGGCAAGTGATAGCGAATTTCGCGGAATCGGGGTAGGTTGAAAAATGCCGGCAACCGTAGAATTGCGGCAGGTACTAAGGCGTAGCAACGAACTTTAGGACGCGTTCATGTGCGGCATCGTCGGATACATCGGCCCCTATCAAGCGATCGACTTCCTCATCGAAGGTCTGCGGCGTCTCGAATATCGCGGTTATGACAGCAGCGGCGTTGCCACGATTCACGACGGCGAGTTTGCCATCACGAAGACGGCCGGCCGGGTCGAGGACCTCGGCGAGAAACTGAAAGAGCACCCCGCACCGGGCAGCATCGGCGTTGGCCATACGCGCTGGGCGACACACGGCCCCGCAACCGACCTCAACGCCCACCCGCACATCGGCGGCGACAACGTCGTTGCCCTCGTCCACAACGGCGTCATCGAAAACTACCGCGAACTTAAACAGCAGCTCGCCGAGCGCGGCTACTTCTGTAAAAGTGCTACCGACACCGAAGTCGTCGCCCAACTCGTCGCTGCCGAAATCGACGCCCGCAAACCGAAACCAGGATCAGCCTCGCGCATCTCAGTTGCCGATCAATACACGCCGCTGGTAAAAGCGGTGCAGGCCGCGCTCGCCCAACTTCGCGGCACCTACGGCCTCGCCATGATCTTCCGAGACTGGCCCGACGTGATCGTCGCCGCCCGACTCGGCAGCCCGCTCGTGATCGGCGTGGGCGAAGACGAGCACTTCATCGCGAGCGATGGCTCGCCGCTCGTCGGTCACACCGATCGCATCGTCTACCTGGCCGATCACGAAATCGCTGTCGTCACAGCCCACTCAATTCGCGTCATCCACCGCGATGAAGGCGACGTGCACCACAACGTAAAACACCTTGATCTCGACACGTCGCAAGTCGAGCTTGGCGGCTTTCCGCATTACATGCTCAAAGAAATTTTCGAGCAGCCCGAAACCGTGCGAGCCGCGCTGCGTGGCCGGCTCAACCGCGACGAAGCGACCGCCGTCTTCGGCGGCCTAAATCTTACGCCGCAACAGTTGCGCTCAATCGATCGCATCGTGCTCACCGCGTGCGGCACGAGCTGGCATTCGGCCCTCGTTGGCGAATATATGATCGAAGCGTTCGCCCGCATTCCGGTCGAAGTCGAGTACGCAAGCGAACTGCGTTACCGCAACCCGCCGATGTCGAACAACACGCTGCTGTTCGCGATCACGCAAAGCGGTGAAACGATCGATACGCTCGCCGCAATGCGCGAAATGAAGCGCAAAGGCCACCCGACGCTCGCGATTTGCAATGTCGTTGGCAGCACAATCGCCCGCGAAGCCGACGGTGGCATCTACCTGCATGCAGGGCCGGAAATCGGTGTCGCGTCGACCAAAGCGTTCACGTCCCAATGCGTGGTAATGGCGCTCCTCTCCCTGTATTTCGGTCGCATCCGCCACCTCAGCTATGAAGCCGGGTTACGGATCATCGACGAACTCGCCCTTCTGCCGCGGCAAGTCGAGGAGGCGCTCGAAACAAACAACGAAACGCGGCGCATTGCCGCCAAATACGCTTCCTGCAACAACTTCCTCTACTTGGGCCGCCAATTCAACTTCCCCACCGCGCTCGAAGGCGCCCTTAAACTGAAAGAAATCAGCTACATCCATGCTGAGGGCTACCCCGCCGCGGAAATGAAGCACGGCCCGATCGCACTGGTCGATGAGAACACGCCGAGCGTCTTTATCGTTCCCCAAAGCGGCGTTTACAGCAAAGTGATTGCAAACATGGAGGAGATCAAAGCCCGCGGCGGACCGGTGATCGCCGTGGTCGACAAAGAGGATTCGCAAGCCGTCGAATTGGCCGACGAAGTCATCCGCGTGCCCGCCGTTCCCGAGTTTCTCCAACCAATCGTCACCGCGATCCCGCTGCAACTGCTCGCCTACCACGCAGCGATCGCCCGCGGCTGCGACGTCGATAAGCCGCGCAATTTGGCGAAAAGCGTGACGGTGGAATGAGCGACCGACCGGGCGAATCTATTGCGCCAGCGAATTGAGCGAATTAAAGATCTGTTTTACCTGTGGATTGTCCGGATCGAACTTGATCCACTCGCCCACCGCGCTGCGTGCCAGTTGCTCGTCTCGGAAATGCTGAGCCAGCTTAAATCGCTCTGTTTCCAGCAAGATCATAAACCGCTTCTTATGGCTTTCCGGCCAGTTCGCCGGAATCGATTTCGCCGCCGACGCGTCGAGAAACTGCCGCGCATCATCCCACCGCTGTTCGTGCGCTGCAAACTGGCCCAAAAACAATTCTGGCACCGGATGATTCGGCTCCTCCGTGCGAGCCTCGCGCAGCAGCCCCTTCGATTTGTCCGCGTCTCCGTTTTGGTAGCAGTAGACAGCCAGCAGCACCTTGGGCGGATGCGTGTACGGCGCGAGCCGGCGTGCCTCCTCGAGATTCATCAAACACTCGTCGTACCTGCGCTCGCGCGCGAGAATTTCCGCCAGCTTTAAAAACGCGTTCGGCTTGTCCGGCGAATATACGATCGCTTCGGCGGCGGCCGCCAGCGCATCCTCCGTCTTGCTCTGTTTCGCAAGGTTGTCGGCCAACGCCAGCCGCGCGTCGATGAGCGCCGGCGCAAGTTCAACGGCTTTTCGATACGCTTTTTCCGACTCCTCTAGCTGCTTCCGAGCGTCGAGCGCTTTTCCAAGACCTAACCACGCTAGCGGGTAGGCAGGATCTTTAGCCAGCACTTCGCGGGCGAGCTGCTCAGCGCGCGGAGCGTTACCATCCGCAAGGTATGCGGCGCCCAGCGAAACCTTGGCATACGTCGCGTCTTCCGGCAGCTTTATCCGCTCGTCGAGCAGTCGGATCGCTTCCTTCGGCTTGCCGAGCGACAAACTACATGCCGCCAAGCCTTCGATACTCCACGGATCTTTCGGATACATCTCGAGCGTCTTCAGCAACCCAACTCGCTGTGACCGCAAATCGGTTTGTTCAACGTCCTCCATGAACGCAGCCCGCTCGTCAGGATGAACCGCCGTCACTTGCAGATAGACATCTTGCATCTCGTCGGTAATGTTCGATCCATAGACAGTCCGTTCCGCCGGATGATGGCGATTACGGATGTTCTCATCCGTGTTGTCGTACACGAACTCGGTGCGAATTCGTGTCCGTTTTGGCAGCCGCACCGGTTCGGCAAATTGATAATCATCATGCCATTTCTCATCAAAGTCTTTGATCTCGACGAGCGGCTTAGTCGAACCATCTGGCAACGTCGCCGTGACTTTCATTTGCCGGCACAACGAATGGGCGTGCGGGAAAATCGACCGCGCGTCTAAATCCACGGGCACGACGTACTCATCTGCAACCACGCAATGCGCGTCGCCGGCGGCGATGTCGATGTTCCGGCTGCCAATTCGCAAAATCGCCGGCTTCACCGTCGGCGCCTCTTTGGCAAAGTGGATGCCAATCCGAAACTGCACCGTCTCCGGCTTGCCGGTCGTCTGCATGTGCGTATGCAGCACGAGCGACGTCTTCGGATACAATCGCCACGCCGTCCCCGGCGCACCGCGGTGCGGCCGCATCCCTGGCACCCAAGTAACGAGCTGCCCGTCCGGATCCTGCCCCCACGCCATGCCCTCGTACCCAGGTTGTGGATCAGCCGCGTCTCGGCGCATCGATTCCATCGTGCGGTCGACACCCAATCGCGCGTGATGGGTCGCCCGCGGATTAGTTGGTCGGAGCTCGATCGCTTCCACCCACTGCGGGGTCTTCACTTCGATCGGGATTACGAAATTTCGAAACTGATCGGGCCCCTCGGCGGCCAGCTGATAGGCGGGGCTCTGAAGCACAACGTCCGGTTCACCGAGCTGCCAGTCTGTTGCGAATATTGGCGCCGCCGGCAAATCAGCCGCATCGCCTTCAATGGTCC
>DATBAY010000220.1:0-1605 GCA_036271295.1 Lacipirellulaceae bacterium
ACCCTTCAAATCCTCGTCTCTCGGCGGAAAGTTGCAGCCGGCGTTGTACATGTCTTTGAGCCGCTGCAATTCGGCGCGGAAGGCGCGCTCTGCCAACTTGGTGAGCGTAAGCCGAAGCGGGTAGCCGCCCAAATGGACGACTGCGTCGCGGGCTTCGTCCAGCAAATCCTGCGGCAAATACAAGGTTGCACGAACCTTGGGTGATGCGGCGGGGAATTCACCAGACATGACGTGCTCCCAGTGAGCGTGAGCGTTGGGAAGGAAAGCAGGCAAGTGGTGGGAGACGTCCTTGCCAAAGAGGGCCGGCCCGTCATGGACCGGTACAGTGCACGACCAGCGGCGCTCGCAGTTCGCGGCTAGTCATTGCGGTCGGCCCTGCTCTTTCCAACACGCTTGCAACTTCAACGCGTCGTCAGACGGAGCGAGGCCTGATACTTGTATCGGAAGCCCATCTGTAATTCATCAAACGTCAGACGTTTCGCGGAAACGCCCCCGTAATGGGATCAGGCGGAATGGCCAGAAAAGCCTGCCAGAGCGTTAAGAATTGCCACCCAATGCGGCAAGAATTGCGTCCGCCAAGCCCTCGGCCGTGTATTTTTCCGCCGTAATACTCGCCGGAAAGCCCAAGTTCGCGAGAACTTCCGCCGTTAGCGGGCTGATCGCCGCAAGCCGCGTTTTACGCAGCAACCCCCCGAACATATTCACGAGGCTGCGGGCGATGGCCGAACTGGTAACGGTCGTAAAATCAATCTCACCAGCAGCGAGCGCCGCCGCGATCTCATCATCCGGCGTGGCAACATCGCGACTTTCGTACACGACTACTTGTTCGACTTTCGCGCCGGCGGCAGTGAGCATTTCGCCCAGCACTTCGCGTCCGCGATTTGCTCGCAAGAGCAACACGCGTTTCCCGGGCACGTGCTCCGCGAGCGCTTCCGCAAGCGCTTCCGCGCGGTATTCGTCCGGCTGCAGATCGACGTTCAAGTGAAACTCAGCGAGGGCGGCGGCAGTTCCAGGACCAATCGTCGCGATGCGTGAATGGCCCAACTGTCGTGCATCGAAGCCCCGCGCAAACAATTCCTGCAAGAAGAAATGAACGCCGTTACTGCTCGAAAACACCAGCCAATCAAATTCGGCCAGCCGCGCGATTACCGCATCTACGGTCGACCAGTCCGCTGGCGGGCCGATTTCGATCGCGGGTTGGCTCAACACACGAGCACCAAGTCGGCAAAGCTTTTCGGAGAGATCATTCGTCTGGTGCTCAGGTCGTGTGACGAGAACCGTCTTCTTAAACAGCGGCCGGCTATTAAACCAATTCAGGGCCGAACGTTCGCGGACGACGTCCCCCACAATCACCACGGCCGGTGGCCGCAATTTGCGTTGCTGAACAACATCTGCCAAATCACCCAGGGTGGTGATGATTGTCTCCTGGCCGGGCAGCGATGCCCTTCGCACGATAGCGACCGGAGTGTTGGCCGATTTGCCGCTGCCGATGAGTTCCTGACTCCAAGTCGGCGCTGTCGTAACCCCCATGTAGAACACGAGCGTGCCCGGAAAATTTGCGAAGCCGGAATAGTCGAGTGAGTTTTCCGAATCCTTCGTGCCACT
>DATBAY010000221.1:0-15508 GCA_036271295.1 Lacipirellulaceae bacterium
GGGAAGACGGCCGTGGTGGGGCATACGTCGCAGAAGAGCGGCGAAGTTTTGAATGCGGGCCATTTACTGTGCATCGATACCTTTTGCTGGGGGGGTGGGTGGCTGACGGGGCTGGACACGGTTTCGGGCGAAATCTGGCAAGTGGACCGCGAAGGTACGCAGCGCAGTGACAAACAGACGTTACAGCCTGCAAAACCCGCGTAAACCGACCGATTCGTTGTCGGACATGCGCTCAGTTGGTACTATAAAGACAGCACGTTTTTTAACGCCGGTGCCAGCAGAGTTTACGACTCTTTGGTTCCGGCGACTCTTCTCCGGAACAGTACATTCTTCAACCAGCAGCTTCGGCGAAATTGCCGAAGGTATTGATGTTTAAGCGCACGGTTCTGTTGGCCGTTATTTGCATCGGCAATGTTGCAACATGCGGCGCCGCGAGCCTGGACGCCCTGCTCTTTCCGCTGACTGGTGAAATTCAGCTTCGAAACGACAGCGCGGTGGCGGTGCCGTTCGTATACGACTCGATCACTTCGCCGTTTGGCTCGCTCAATGGCAGCGTCGGAGTTTGGAAATCGGTTGCCGGCAATTACGACGTGAGTGGGAACGGATTTATCGACCCCTCGTTTAATTGGACGAAACTGTCGGCCACCTCGACCGAGTTGACGGAAGGCGCTTTGAGTGGCCCGGGCGGCAGCCTCGCTGCATTTCGGTCGGTTAGCCTGGGGCAGATCTGGAATCCGGTTCTCTACCCATCGAACGATTTAACGTTTACGGTTCTGCGGGCAGATATGACGCCGGTTGTGGTCACGAAGATTTACGCCGTCGCGGGTGATTACAACGGGGATGGCGTCGTCAACGCAGCGGACTACGTGGTTTGGCGAGACAATGCCGGGTCGATGACGAGTCTCGCCGCGGACGGCAATTTGAATGGCGTCGTCGATACGTCCGACTACATGATTTGGCGGAGCAACTTCGGAAAATCGCTCCCCGCGGGCTCTGGGTCTTCGATCTCAGGTGGTGGGTCGCTATCGATGGCGGGCGTCGCTGTGCCCGAGCCTGCAAGTCTTCTGTGCTTGCTAAGCGGTTCTTTGGCGGGACTCAGCGTACGCGTTCGAGGACGACGTGCTGGACGTTGCGAATCAGGTCGGTAGTCGCATCGCCCGTCACCGCTAAATGGCCGAAGGGCATGGTGAGCGTGTCGGGCACGCCATCGAGCGTGCCGCGTTTCACGGCGACGATGCCGTCGCCTTTGCCTTCGACCAGCTCATCGATATCGGCCAGGATGGAGTCGAGGTCTTTCGCTTCTTTTTCGCCGCCGGGCATTTTGGCCATGCTCTCGCAGACGCAGTGGCGAATCCAATCGACTTGCGCTTCGTGCAGCCGCGCCCCGGTGCCTAACAGAATGGTGTAGCGAACGTGTGGGTTCACGGGCCGCGCATTGAGTTCCTTGAGAAACTCTGAATCTGGGCAAAGGTCGTTCGCGGCTTCGCCCAGGCCGTCGACGATTGAGTCTCGCATGCGCTGCCAAGGCCAACCGCTGCTTCGCGACAGCCAGTGCTCCCACAGGTCGGTGCCGACCGCGAAGTGGGCGATAAACGTGCCGTGTGTCGGCGGCGCGATCAGGACGAGACGTTCGACATTGCCGGGGTCGTAGAGCGAATCTTCAACGCAGGCTCGGGCGACCAGGCCACCCATCGAATGGCAGATGAGGATTACTTTTCGCTGCGGGTTTTGTACGGAGAATTTTCGCAGTTCGCCGGAAAGCAGCTGGGCGGAACTGCGAATGAAGTAATCGTTCGGGTAAGCGAACGTGCCGCAAGGGAATCCGGCGGCGCGGATCGGGATCATCATCGAGACATTCTGCTCGGGAGAGGAATTGAAGCCATGGATCATGATGACCACGGGCTTTGCGGGATCGATTTTGTCCCAGCCGTCGTCCAGATGCAGGCCATACTTGGTGAGATCGGATTCGCGCACCACTTTTCGACGCAGCCAGGCACGATAGCCTGCGTCCTGGCATTCGCCGTGAGCGCTCCCGGCGTTGAGCAAACATGCGGCCGGAGAAGAAGCGGGTTCAGTCAGCACGGCCGTACTGGGAACAGCGGCCTCGGTGGCTGCTGCCGCAACAGACAAGGCCGCGATGAGGCACACTTCAATTAGTCGCCGAAGATTGGGCACCAGCTGTGCTTCTCGAACTTGAAGGCGTGGGAATGATTGCTGCTCGCATTATAAAGCTTGTCTTACGTGCGCTGCTATTGTTTGGTTTCGAAAAGTTCTGGTTGCGCGCGTTGCAATCATTCCCGCGCAATAAAAAGCGGCTGCGACGCTTACCCGCCGCAGCCGCTTCGTTGATTAGTGTGGCAAATTATTCATCGCCAGCGGCGGGCTCGTCATCGCTAGCAGGTTTGCTGGTGTTGCCAACCACCGCGCCCGCAGCCATGACTTTTTGCTTAATCTCCTCAGTGATCTTGGGATTCTCTTTGAGGAACAGGCGAGCCTTTTCCTTACCTTGGCCAAGCTGCATGTCGCCATAGCGGAACCAAGCGCCCGTGCGGCCGACGACCTTTTGCTCCATGCCGAGGTCGAGGATATCGCCCTCGTAGCTGATGCCATCGGTGTGGAGCATATCGAATTCAGCGATGCGGAACGGCGGGGCCACTTTGTTCTTCACCACCTTGGCGCGAACACGTTGGCCAACGACCACTTCGCCTTCTTTCAACTGGCCGATGCGGCGGACATCGACGCGGCAGGAAGCGTAGAACTTGAGAGCTCGACCGCCGGGCGTGGTTTCGGGGCTGCCGAACATGACGCCGATCTTTTCGCGGATCTGATTGATAAAGATCACGACCGTGCGGCTCCTGGCGATCGCGGCGGTGAGCTTGCGGAGCGCCTGGCTCATGAGCCGGGCTTGCAAGCCGACGTGAGAGTCGCCGATTTCGCCTTCCAATTCTTTCCTCGGCACCAGCGCGGCAACCGAGTCGATGACGATCACATCCACGGCATTCGACTTCACGAGCATTTCGGCAATCTGCATCGCTTCTTCGCCGCTGCTCGGTTGACTGACGAGCAGCATTTCGAGATTGACGCCGAGCTTTTTGGCCCAGCTAGGATCGAACGCGTGTTCGGCATCGATCATAGCCGCGATGCCGCCGGCCTTTTGGGCCTCGGCCGCAACGTGGAGGGCCAGCGTGGTCTTGCCGCTGGATTCGGGGCCGAAGATTTCGATGATACGACCACGCGGCAGGCCACGGCCGCCGAGGGCGATGTCGAGCGACAGGCTGCCAGTCTGGATGCCTTCGATCGGCTTCAAATTATCGCCCGAGAGGGACATGATCGAGCCTTCGCCGAATTGCTTCTCGATGGCGGCCACTGCGTTGCGGAGCTCGGTGCTCGATTCGAGAATGCCGGTGGGCTTTTCGGCGGCTTTTTTCGGTGCGGGTTTCTTGGCGGTCTTATCGGCTTTGGCCATGCGACTATTGGGAGCTGCTGGAGTAACTGGGCGATGATTGGTGGCGGTTGCGACCATGAACGGACCCCTTTTATCTATCGAAATTGGTGAATCGACAAGTAGTTGCGGCAGCGTTTGGCGGCACTTCTTAGCACTTCGCTCTTCTTGCAGGGAGGGGCCGAGCCCGAAGCGAGCGGCCGAGTGACAGGCGGCGGCTCGCAGGCCCGAGCCCCTCCGGGTCGCAAGAACGGAGAGTGCAAGTACGTAGTGAACGCTTGTGTACTATATCGGCCTGTACATATGGATACAAGAGCCGACCGTAACTGCGAGACAGTTTGTGGCAGAAAAGTGGCCGACCCGCTACTGGTAGTGGTCGGCTGAAAGTGCTGGCTGGTGACGGATTGGACAGTCAAAAACGGCCTGATTAGGACAAATGAAAGCAGTTGGCAGCTTCCATCAGCCGGCCCCTATCCAAAAGAAGGGCGGCGATGAATCGCCTGAAACGCTGCTTACCAAAAAGAGGGTGCGGGGCCATTCGCCATCGTAGTTATTTTGCCCGCTTGCGGGCGGGAGTCCCGCCGACGGCGCCGCCTCTAAACCCGGATTGCGGCGTGTGGTCGTCGACACGGTCATCGTCGATATCGAAATTGCCGCTGCCCGTGGCATCGTCGACCTCCACAACGGACGGGTCGCCGTTACCCTCATTGCTACCGGCGAGTCCGCCGACTGCCGTACCGCCGCCCGCGGTGCCGGCGGCAAAGACATCACCTCGCTTCACTTTCGAGATGGGAAATTCCAACGAGTCGCCGCGTCTCAGGCGATCTTCTTCCATATCGCCTTCGGGAGCCAGCGTATCTTTCGGCGAATGGGGACGCCCGTCGTCCAAACTGACTTGTGGTGTCTCGTCTTGAAGCGCGGCGCAATCCACGCAGTATCGCGTGTATGGAATGGCTTCGAGGCGCGCCGGGGCGATCGCCTTGCCACAGCTTTCGCAAACACCGAATTTTCCATTTTCGATCCGGGCGAGAGCATCGCGTATTTCCGAAACGATGTACTGCTCGTTAACTAGCAGCGTCGCGTTCATGTCGTACATGAACTCATCCGTTCCCATGTCGCCCAGATGGAGAGGCGCGTTCGTAAGTTCATTGCCACCTTTACCGCTCGCGCCGGCGCGGACTTGTTCGACCATGCTATTCGCATCGGTGCCGACGCGGCTTGCGAGCTGTTGGAGAATTGTTCGGTATTTATCCTCACTAAAGGACTTGGAATTCATGGCAAGGACCCTTTCTCGATTAGGGCGGCCTTTTCGCGTTGCCGCCTCGTGCCACTCTGCCGCACGCAACGTGCTGAGGCCAGCTTAGCACTTTGTTCCATGCCCAAATTGGGTGCAAACAATGCGCCAAGCTATCGCAGGTTCGGTAAGTCGTGTGTTAGACCGTCGTCGGCGCATGACTTGCAGCTATTTGCCAGCTGGGGAGCTCCAGCGTTTTACCGATGGAGGTGACACCATGATTCGGAAATTGGCGTCGGGCGAGTACCGGCTCTATTCACGAAAGAAGAACGCCCGCACGGGCAAACGCCGAAACCTGGGCACATTCAAGACCCGCTCCGCCGCCGAGCAACATGAGCGTGAAGTGCAGTATTTTAAACGCCATTGAACGCTTAAATTCTCCCACGGTGTAGCAATAATTTAGTTTGCTTCGTCCGAACACGCCGTAGGTAAATTGGCAATCGGACCTAGCTTTTGCCTTCTACCAAGAATCGGATACGATGAACTAGGTTCTTCGCACGAAACAACTTGCGGCGTTTAGATGGCGACAACGGCGGCCCAGCCCCCGAAGCGATCGGATTGGTTGCGAGACGCAACGTCGATGCTCGTGTCGGCCGCGTGTCATTTCACGGCGCTGATCGTCCTGGGGCTGGTGGTTGTACGCGGTACCCACGGGCTGCCGGGGTCGAAGATCACGCTGGATCTTTCCCAGAGCGGCGAGCCACCGCCCGGCGTCGGGGTAGATACGGCGCCGCTCGACATGAAGTCGGCAATTGAAGCCAAATCCCCCGCAGCGGATGGGACCCCGGCTGCCAAATCAGAGCCGTTACCGTTGGCGAACGACGTTACGGGGATGGCAATGGCCGCCGCCTCGGATTTAGATATCAAAACGCCCGACGTGGACTTGATCTCGCCATCGAGCGCAGTTTTCGGGAGCTCGTCCGCAGACGCAGAAGTTCTCGGCACGTCGAAAGGTGGGGCTGGAAAAGGGCGCGGCGGGGGCGGGGGAAATGGCGATGGGAGCTCGTCGAAGGCTGCAACCGAGTTCTTCGGCATCGGCGGTTACGGCCAGGTCTTTGTCTATGTTGTCGATTGCTCCGGCAGTATGAACGACAACGACAAGTTCGATCGGGCTCGGTATGAATTGTTGAAATCCATCGAGCAGTTGGGAAAAGACCAGCAGTACTATGTGATTTTCTACAATCACACGATGTATCCGATGGAGCCACAGAAACCGTTGTTTGCAACGCAAGACAACCTGGCAAAGTCCACTGAGTGGATCAACCGGTGCGAGCCCTTGGGTGGGACGAATCCTTTGCCGGCGTTGCAACTTGCACTTTCAATGAAGCCGGATGCGATCTACTTTTTGACCGACGGGCAGTTCGACCTCGGAGTGATGCAGGAGCTTCGCAAACGCAATCGAACGAATGTCAGGCTGCACACGCACGTAATTCCCATCCACACGATATGCTTTTTTGATCGCAGCGCCGAAGGAATGATGAAGACGATCGCCCGGGATTCCGGCGGCGAATATCGGTACGTGGATTAAGCTCGAGCGCATGGACGCGAGGCTCGCGACGAGCGTTTTCGTAGGCCGCCCAGGCGGTTTTTTCCGATTTACTGCCGTCGGCAGCAAATCTTCCGAATTGGCGGCGGGAAATATGGTTGGACTTCGTTTAGATTCTTCTCAATGCTAGCATGGCGCTCTAAAATAGATTCGGCTGGCCCCGAACGTTGAACGGCCGATCGGGCGTACAAATTCTTGCGGCCCCAGCACCGCGCGTGAAGAAGGACGTTGCCATGAGTATTACGCTAGTGGCGGAAGCGCCTGCGGTCCAACCGACGACTGAGGAGTTTATGAGCGGCGTGTTCGAAGTTCAGCATCCGCTGATTTCCTGTCATCTCACCCGACTTCGAGATAAATCCACGCCGCCGGCGGAGTTCCGGCAATTAGTGAATCGGCTGGCGTCTCTGTTAGCCTATGAGGCGACGAAGGACTTGCGCACGGAAAAGGTATCGGTGCAGACACCGCTGACGAAAACCGACGGCAGCCAGCTGGCACAGCGGATCGGATTAATCCCGATCCTGCGGGCGGGGCTGGGCATGATCGATCCTGTGCTCGAACTTATCCCCACGGCGGAGGTCTGGCATCTGGGCCTCTACCGCGACGAAGAAACAGCCCAGCCGGTCAAGTATTACTCGAAGCTTCCGCCCGAGCGACCGGTTGACGTGGCACTGATTCTCGACCCGATGTTGGCTACGGGCGGGTCGGCTGTTGATGCGCTGACCACGCTGCGCGATTGGGGTGTGCCGCAGGTGAAGTTGCTGTCTCTGATCGCGGCCGAAGAGGGCGTGAAGCGCGTCGAGTGCGAATTCCCCAACGCGCAAATCTACGTCTGCCAGATCGATCCCGATTTGAACGATCGCAAATTCATCGTGCCAGGCTTGGGCGATGCAGGCGATCGGATCTTCAACACGATCGGGCAATAGTTCTTTGCTGTCGAAGTTTGGAATTCACCACGAAGGCACAAAGAACACGAAGGCTAGATATTGAATTCTTTTGAATTTCTTTGTGCCCTTCGTGCCTTCGTGGTTAATCAATTGCACGTAAATGGATTTTGAATCGCTATGAAGACCCTGCTTAGCAAGGAAGAATTGCACGATGGCGTGACGCGGATGGCCGACGAAATTTCGGCCTGTTACGAAAATCGGCAGTTGACGATTGTCGGCGTGTTGACGGGCAGCGTCGTGCTGATGGCGGATCTCATTCGGATGATCGACTTGCCGATGCGCGTGGGAGTGTTGCAGGCAAGTAGCTACCGCGGGGCGACGACCACGCGCGGCGAACTGACCATCAATTCTGAATTGATGCTCGATATTTCGGGCCGGGATGTGCTGCTGGTGGACGACATCTTCGACACGGGCCACACGCTGGTGCGGACCCTTGAAAAGATGCGCGATTTCGGTCCCACGTCTATCAAATCGGCCGTGCTGCTTCGGAAAAATGGCCGGCAAGAGATTGAGTATGCGCCTGACTTTGTGGCGTTCGATATTCCGGATGAGTTTGTCGTCGGTTATGGCCTCGATTACGAGGACATGTACCGGAATCTGCCGTTCCTCGCCGCGCTGGAACCGGCGGACATTGCGCGGCATAAAGAAGTGATGGCAGCGAGCCAGATGTAGCCATCTTCGCTCCCCCGAGATGAATTTGATTGCTGAGCGAGCCGCTAGAGCGTTTTTCAAATTCTCGTGCTGGGTGGCTGGGGCAACGCCCCAGAAGGTTTGCGAAGAACTAGGGCGTTGCCCTAGGCACCCCTCGGAACACCGTTGCTAAAAATGCTCTAGACGGGTCCTTCAAACCGTCCGGGCAAGAGTTGAGCGAGCGTGGCGTGATGGATTTCGCTCGGCTTGAGGGAATCGACCATCACGATCTCGAGCTGGGGCGCAAATTCGGCTAACACTTGTCGGCAGGCGCCGCAGGGCGTGACGCCAGTTCGACTGGCCACGGCGATGGCCGTGAACTCCGTCTCACCGGCGGCGACGGCGGCGCCGATTGCCACGCGTTCCGCGCAGTTGGTCAGGCCGAAGGAAGCATTTTCTACGTTAACTCCCTGATAGATCCGGCCGCTCGCACCGCGCAGCGCCGCGCCGACAGGAAAGTTCGAATACTTGCAGTACGCTCGCTTTTGAGCGTCGAGAGCGGATTGGATGAGTTCGTTTTGTTCGGCGTTTGTCATGGTATTTAGGACAATTAAGAGTTGTCCGCAGATGTCGCAGATGAACGCAGATTAAACATTCAGCGATCAACCGCCCACTTCACCATCTTATCTGCGCAAATCTGCGCCATCTGCGGACAAAGTCGTTTACGTGATTCTCTCAACGATAAGAGGCGGCGGTTCGATTGGGTCGTCGCCGATTAGAATTGCCGCCAGTAAGTCTCGCTTCACGTGAGCTACGGCGTCGGGAGTAGCAAAGACTCGCGCCAGTGGTTGGTGCGGTTCGACCTTGTCGCCCAAACGCACGAGCATTTCGAAACCCACCGAGAGGTCGAGTTTATCGCCTAACTGCCGCCGGCCGCCGCCGAGATTGATCACAACGTAGCCGAGGCGTTCGGTATCGATTGCCGTCACATAGCCGTCTGTAACGGTCGGGATTTCGTGAGCCGGAGCCAGGGGGCGCGGTGCGTCGAGGTCGCCACCTTGGGCGACGACCATTTCGCGGAATTTCTCCAGTCCTGCCCCCGATGAGATCACTTTTTCGAGCCGTTTGCGGGCGGCGATAGTCGACGATTCGCGTTTGGCAACCACAAGCAGTTCGGCACCCAACTCGAGCGTAACTTCCATCAGGTCGGCGGGGCCTTTTCCCATGAGCGCGTCGACCGACTCGTTGACTTCGTTGGCGTTGCCGGCCATCCGGCCGAGCGGCTGGTTCATGTCGGTGAGGAGCGCCACGGTCGGCACTCCCATGCGTTTACCAGTGTCGACCATTGATTTAGCCAATGCTCGTGCATCCTCGAGCGTTTTCATAAACGCTCCCGTGCCATGCTTGACGTCTAGCACTAAAGCATCGAGCCCCTCCGCCAGCTTCTTGCTCATGATGCTGGCCGTGATGAGCGGGATCGAGGGCACGGTGCCGGTGACATCGCGCAGCGCATAAAGTTTGCGGTCAGCCGGCACCAAATCGCCTGTCGCGCCGCTGATGACGCAGCCAACGTTGCGGCAGACGCCTTGAAACTCAACCGTGCTAAGGTTGGTGCGATAGCCGGGAATCGATTCGAGCTTGTCGAGCGTGCCGCCGGTCGCCCCCAGGCCGCGGCCGGAAATCATTGGCACTTGCAGATCGCAAGAGGCGAGGAGTGGTGCCAGCGGCAGAGAAACTTTATCGCCGATGCCGCCGGTCGAATGCTTGTCGACTTTCGGCGATTCGCCGTCGGGCCACTTGAACGTGATGCCGGAGTGGAGCATGTGCTCGGTGAGGGCGGCGATTTCGGCGACCGTCATGCCGCGCAAGTAGACCGCCATCGCCCAGGAGGCCATTTGGTAGTCGGGTACGTCGCCTTTTACATAGCCGTTGATCAGCTGGCCGATTTCGTCTTCGGTCAGCTCGCCGCCGTCGCGCTTTTTCGAAATGAGGGAAACTACGTTCATGAATTTTATTTTACAATCGCCAAGAATGACAAGTTATTTGTTAAGCTCGGCGTTCTTCGCGTCCATGGCGGTTTACTTATTGTTAACTTCACACGGTCCGAACTCGTGAGAGATCACCTCATTCACAATGGCCAGAAGCTTTTCGCGAGCTGTTTCCGCCGTGGCGATTACTTCGTGGCCGCTCGTAGTGACTTGTTTATCGGGCGAGCAAATGTTGGTGATGGTCGAAAGACCGAGCACGCGCAGGCCGGCGTGGATGGCGACGATCGCCTCGGGCACGGTCGACATGCCAACGGCGTCGGCGTCAAAATATCGCGCCATGCGGATTTCGGCCCGCGTTTCATAAGTTGGGCCTAGCATTGC
This sequence comes from Lacipirellulaceae bacterium, assembly GCA_036271295.1. Lineage (GTDB taxonomy): Bacteria > Planctomycetota > Planctomycetia > Pirellulales > Lacipirellulaceae > JABDGM01. Next base: position 10,226 of record DATBAY010000221.1, read on the forward strand.
TGCATATACGCCTCGGTGACACACGAAATCGTGCTTGCGGGCAATTGCGAGCACGAGATCGCCGAGCCGACGATCGTACGGGGCGCCCATATCCGGAAAGCGCGGGCCGAGCTCATCGTCGTTCACGCCGACGAGTGGGTTGCGGTTGAGTAGATTGATGTGGTCGTCAATCACCATTACGTCGCCGCAGGCAAAGTTCGGGTTCAATCCGCCGGCTGCGTTCGAGACGATTAGCAGCTCGATGCCGAGAGCGTTCATCACGCGGACCGGAAACGTGGCTCGCTCAGCCGAGTAGCCCTCGTAGCAGTGAAATCTTCCTTGCATGGCGACGACTGGCACACCGGCCAGCTTGCCGCACAGCAGACGCCCCTTGTGGCCGACGGCCGTGGACTTAAGGAAGTTTGGGATGTCGCCGTATTCGATTGCCATCTCGAGTTCAATCGATTCGCCTACCGAACCTAAGCCTGAACCCAAAATAATGCCACACCTTGGTTGCGCGCTCCAACGCGTGCGAATGTATTCGGCGGACTCGGCGATTTGGGCTCGAAGGTGCTGCATGTAAACTCTGACCACAGAGGCGCAGAGGACACTGCGTAGAGAAGGGTCTGGTTTCTCTGTGCACTCTGTGTCTCTGTGGTTAGTTCTTTCTTTTTTCCGCGTCGAATTTTAGGACGCCGCAGACGAGTGCTCTTAGTTTCGGAGCGGCTGCATTCGCGGTGGCGATGATTTGTTCGACATTCACGGGTTCGGCGTGATCGGGGTAACACATATCCGTGATGACCGAGAGGCCGAACGTGCGCAAGCCGCAATGGACGGCGACGATTGCCTCGGGAATGGTGCTCATGCCGACGACATCGGCGCCGATACGCCGCAGGAAGCGATACTCGGCGCGCGTTTCGAGGTTCGGCCCGGTGACGGCGACCGTCACGCCGCGGTGGCAGGTGAAGTTTTCTTTGCGGGCGACTTCAAGGCCGGCTTCAATCAGCTCGAAGTCGAACGGCTGCGACATATCGGGGAAACGCGGGCCGAGGCGGTCGTCGTTAACACCGACGAGCGGGTTGTCGCCCATGAGGTTGATTTGATCGTCGATGATCATGACGTCGCCGGCGCGGTACATCGTGTTAAGGCCGCCGACGGCTTGGGAGACGATCATGAGTTTCGCGCCGAGCCGTTTGAAAACTCGGACTGGCAGCGTGATTTTCTTGAGCGGGTAGCCCTCGTATTGGTGGAAGCGACCCTCCATGACGACGACGGGCACGCCTTCGAGCCGGCCGCAGACGAGGCGGCCACGATGGCTCGTGGCGGTGGATTTCGGGAAGTTTGGGATCGATTCGTAGTCGAGCGTCGCCGCGATTTCGATCTTTTCGACGAGGCCGCCGAGGCCGGTGCCGAGGATGATGCCGGCGTGCGGCGTTTCGTTGAATTTGGCCTGAATTGCCGCCGCCGCGGCTTCGATTTGGTCGTAGAGGTCGAGCATCCAATTAACTTATCGGGTGGCGTTGCTGCAAGCAACCTGCTGACTAGGGCCTGACGGTTAGGAGGGTGGCCACGATAAAAACGAGATAAAGGATAGGCACCGCGATCGCACCATAGATCATCGCGCGCTTCGTATTGTTCATTAATGCTCCTACCGCGACAAACGGCGACCAGAACGATATGAACAGAAGCATCAGAAATAGATATTGGTAAAACATCGTTGGCTGTGAAGATGGCGACGGACGGAACGGAAGTAAACTTCTCAATCCGGCAAACGCCGCGCCGCTTACGCACAGCCAGAACATAGCGCCGAACAGATTTCGAAGCCCAAATTGGAGGTGACGGGGCATTCGCCAATTGTAACGCGCTTGGGCCAGAGCAGACCAATAACCGCGCGTTGCCCGCCGGGAACTACGAAACGTCCACGGAGTCGACGATTCCGACGACTACCGAGCGGATCGGTGCTTTCGAGCTACCCAGAATTTGGCGAGCTCCGGTGCCTTCATCCAAAACGAGCACGCGGTCGCCGACGCCGGCATCGATGGCGGCGACGGCGATGAGATAGCCGCCGGCCGGGTTGCCTGCAGGATCAAGGCGGTCGACCACGAGCAGCCGCCGATTTTGGTAATCGGGGTGATGGATCGTGGCGACGATTTCACCAGTGACTTGGGCGATGAACATGGTTTCGCTAAGTGGTCGGCCGAACGTTGATATCGTCGACGATGCCTACGATGGCGTGGTCTACGGGGACAAAAGATTCTCGCAACGTCATGGCAGCCTCGCGGCCACCTTCGTAGTAGACGAGTTCGCCAGGGCCAGCCATTGAGGTCGAGTCGGCACAAATAATTGCGTCGCCCTTGGGTTCCTGCGTTTTCGAGAGCGGCTGCACGACGAGCATCGGCACACCGGCGAGGCCTTCGTACAACTCGCAGGCGACCAGCGTTCCGATGACTTTGCCGAGGAGCATAGTGTCTACTTCCCGTGGAAAAAACGCGTAGTGTTCGAAACGTGACCGGCAAACTGTTCGTGGACGTTCGACACGATCGAATGACACAGCGTTACGTTGCGGCCATCGAGCGCTCGAGCGGCAATTTCGGCGGCGACTTCGACGTTTGTCAAATCACCCGTCAGCACCGCGAGGCCACGGCCATTGAGCCCGTTGCCGATGCGCAGCTCGGCGAGTTCGACGGCAGCGCTTTTCACCGCCGCATCCGTCGATCGTAGAATCGCGGCAATCGTGGATGTTTCGAGAACCAGCATGGATTCGAATTCGCTGAAGCGGCGTTCGCCATCAAGGGCACGGACAACCTGATGGTGCGCGTCGGGCAGCATCACATCATCCAAAATCTCGTTGGGCGCGGCTTGCGTGCCTGCTCGGTAGCTTTCTTCGACTTCCGCTGTGCCGCCGCCGATGAGGACTAAGTATTTTCCCGGTTGCACGGTGCCGGCGTGGAGCAATTCGATCGGGGCTCGCTTCACCATTTTGTCGGCTGCGAACATGCCGGCCGCAATGCTGCCGAACTCGATCAGTGCGATAGCGGGGAGATTGCTCATACGATGCGGAAGTGGTCGAACATCACGCAGCGGCGTAGCCGCGAGAACGTGCGGGCGTCCGTCATGCCTTCACCCGTGGGCGAGGCGATCGTAAACGACGTGCTGCCTTCGCCCCCCTGGCCTAGCCCGGCGTAGCATGGGGCGTTTTTTACGAAGATGCTGCAGTTGATCAGCTTCGCCATGCGCGACAGGTTTGTGATATTCTTCGAATGCATCACGGCGGTGTGTTGGCGTCCGCCCTCCGCTTCGACGGCGAGGTCAATCGCTTCGTTCGCATCGGCGACGCGGACCACGGGCATGATCGGCATCATTTGCTCGGTCCATACGAGGGGATGATTGACGCCGACATCAATGATGCCGAGCCGCAAATCTTCGGGCACGTTCATTCCGATTTTTTGCAGAATGTAACCGGCGTTTTTACCGATGAACTCGCGATTCACTTTGGCGGCCTTGCGCGGCCCGCGGACCTCTTTGAAAATCAGGTTTTCGAGCTGGCGAGTTTGCGATTGCGTTAGCACGACCGCGTTGTGTTTGGCGGCGACTGCCAACACCTTATCTGCGACGCCCGCGACGATGAACGTCTCCTTTTCGTCCGTGCAGATGATGTTGTTATCGAACGACGCACCGAGCACGATGTCGCGTCCCGCTTGTTCGATGTCGCATGTTTCATCAACCACGATCGGCGGGTTACCAGGCCCCGCACAGATCGCGCGCTTACCACTCTTCATGGCGGCTTCAACCACACCTGCCCCGCCAGTAACCACGACCAACCGAACGCCTTGGTGCACCATGAGTGCCTGGGCCGATTCCTGCGTTGGCTCGGCCATGGTGACGATCAGATTTTCCGGGCCGCCTACTTCGATGATCGCGCGGTTGATGACATCAACGCAACGGATTGAGCATTCTTTGGCCGAGGGATGGACGTTGAACACGACCGCATTGCCAGCGGCAATCATGGAGATCGTATTGTTGATGATCGTGGCTGTCGGGTTGGTCGAGGGCGTGATCGAGCCGATCACTCCGAACGGCGCACGTTCGAAGAGCGACAGGCCGCCATCGCCGGACTTTGCTTCGGCCTGCAGCACTTCGGTGCCTGGCGTTTTATTGGCGACGAGACGGTTTTTGATGATCTTGTCTTCGTAGCGGCCGAAACCCGTTTCCTTGTGCGCGGCGAACGCGAGCGATTCGCTTTCGCGGAGCGACGCCTTGCGAATGGCGGCGATGATTTCTTCGCGCTTGGCGAGCTTCATGCCGTCCAGCGCTTCGAACGCGGCGCGTGCGGCGTTTACGGCTGCATCAAGGTCGCTGAAAGCACCAAGGCGCTTTGAAGAACTCCCAGTGGGTGCCTGGGGCATCGCCCCAGAACGACTCTGTGTGGCCGGGGCGTTGCCCCGGGCGCCCTCGCCTAGCTGCCGCAGGACTTGTTGGGCGATGGCGTCGACTTGTTGATCGGAGAGACGGGTCATGCGAGCCGAAACTTGTCTTCAGGTTGTCATAGCCGGACGGTCACGCCGTCCGGACCGGCGATCGTGGATCGCCGGCTATTGGCTACGATAGTGCGAAATCGAATTCATTGATTAATCGTCGCTTTTGCGGTACTTCGTATCGCCGCCGACTTCCCAGTGGTCGACGATCGCCATCACCACGGCATCCACCGGGCGATTTTGAGTGACCGTTGTTTGGCGCGCGGAGCTGCCGGTAGCGTAGAGAATGACCTCGCCTACGCCGGCGCCGACGGCATCTGCTGCCACGACCGCCGCGCCGGCCTTCTCACCTTCCGCGTTCAGCGGTTGGCAAACAAGCAGGCGCAGGCCGTTCATCGTCGGCTCCTTTTGAGTCGACACGACGGTTCCGATGACGCGAGCGATTAACATGGCGAAATCTCCGACGACATAGCCGAGCCAGATCGGCTCGGAGTTCCAGCTAGGTGGGCCGGACTATGTACGCATTACTCTTTCTTCTCGCCGCGGCCGAGTGGAATGACGGTGTCGACATTCGCGTGCGGGCGGGCGATGATGTGCGTCGCCACGACTTCGCCAACGCGCGAAGCGGCCGCCTGGCCGGCATCGCAGGCTGCTTTCACGGCTGCGACGTCGCCGCGGATGACGGCCGTAACGTAACCGCCACCGGTCTTTTCGTACGACACGAGTTCCACCTTGGCCGCCTTGACCATGGCGTCAGCCGCTTCCACCACGGTGGGAAAACTGCGGCATTCGATCATTCCAAGCGCTTCAGACATGATGAGGTTACTCC
>DATBAY010000222.1:0-13413 GCA_036271295.1 Lacipirellulaceae bacterium
GCCAACGTCGCTATTGCCTTCCCAGGACATCTTTGCGCCTTCACCGGCGGTGGGGCCTTCGAACGTCGCCTTCGCGTTCGGGTCCATCTTCACCCAGGGCGACCACTCGTCCCATTTGTGTAAGTCATTCACGTGCTCGAACACCGCGGCGGGCGTCGCAGCCATCGTCGCCGACCGGGAAACCTTGAAATTGGCGGGCCGCGAGGCGATCACGGCGCACAGCACGCCAATGATCGCCACGAATCCCAAGAACAAATACAGCAGGATCGACTTCCAACTTCGCTTCGTTGACTGGGGCTCGGGCGCCCCTGCCCTTTTTGGTCCGTTCATCGTTGCTGTGGCCATGATTGCACCTTTCGATAGGGTGGTATTCGTCCTGCGGCTCGAATACCGCATTGAAATTGGATTTAGTGTCGGAGGGTGACCGGCTCAGCCTTCTTTTCCGTGCAACACCATCCACATCACGCCAAATTTGTCTGTAACCATTCCAAACCGATGTGCAAAGAATGTCTCACTCATCGGCATCAGGGGTTTTCCACCTTCGCTGAGCGCAGCGAACAACTTCTCGGCATCCTCATTGTCCTTCGCTTGGAGTGCCAACCCAAAGCCTTCGAACTTCGGCTGCCCGGTGCAGTGCCCGTCCGCCATTAACACTTCCGTATCGCGAATCTTAATGTTCGCGTGCATTACCTTGTCTTCGGTGCCGGGAGCGCAGCCCGCCTTGGCTTGCGGATCCGGACAGTCTTTGTACCGCATCAGCATTTTCGTCTGCGCCCCGAGCGCACTCGAATAGAACTTGATCGCTTCGTCACACTTGCCGTCGAAAAACACATAAGGTTGAACGAATGGCATAACATTTCTCCGATTACATTTGAGGATGTGGCTAACGCCACTTGTTGTTTACAAAGCAAATTACTTCTGCGGCAAACCAGGAATCTCCAAAATCGGCCGAATTTCGACCGCCCCAAACCGAGCGCCCGGATGCCGCTCGGCAATTTGAATCGCTTCATCCAAGTTCGCGACGTCCACTATATAGTAGCCACCGAGCACTTCGCGCGTTTCCGCGAATGGCCCATCCGTCACCGTTTGCTTGCCATTGCGAACGCGAACCGAAACTGCCGTCTTCGAGGGTTGCAAAGGTGCGGCAGCAACGTACTGTCCCTTCGCATTCATCTCGTGCGTTAGCGAGATCGCTTCCTGCATGCCCTCCTTGATCGCCATCGCATCCGCCTGTTCCCAAGCTTGTTCGTCGTCGTAACATAGAAGCATGTATTTCATGGCTCGGCCCCCTTTGGAATAATTGCCACGAAAAGGCGCAAAAAGACACAACACACAAGCGGCACTTCGTAATAACTCTGCCGCTTAAGACTTTACACCAACAATTCGATCTGTTCCTTTTTGGTGAATCTCAGAGCCTTTATATGGCGATTCGATTCTTCTTTTACTGCGCAGCGGCGCCTACCCAATCTCCCCGCGCCGGCAATCCGCTGAGCTCGACCACCGGTCGCACTTCGACCGTCCCCTTCCGAGCGCCGGGAATGCGAGCCGCAATGCTGATCGCCTCGTTGAGGTCCGTCGCTTCAACCAAGAAGTATCCGCCCAATTGCTCGCGCGTTTCGGCGAAAGGCCCATCCGTCACCAGCCGCTTACCGTTCCGCACCCGCACGCTCGTCGCCGTCGTCACGGATTGCAGCGGATTCGCCGCCAGATATTGGCCACGAGCATTAAGATCGTGCGTCAGCTCGGTCGACTCCACGTAGCATTCCTGCCGCTCGTCGTCGGCGTACGAATTCTCGTCAGTATAAATCAGCAGCATGTATTTCATGGCAATTAATTCTCCCAATGGTGATTCTCTCACCAGGATGGATTACTTATCAACTGGTCGCTTGGAACATGCCGAATTCGACAGCCCTCCCAGATTTTTTCAACCTATTTTCCGTCGGCGGCCTGTTGAATCGTCGGCATATCGAGCTTCTTCATTTTCATCACGGCGCCCATTGCGCGCTGCGCCTTCTCGAAGTCCGGCCCGCTCATGATTTCGATCATCGCCGTAGGAATAACCTGCCAGCTCAGCCCGAACTTATCCTTGAGCCAACCGCACTGCTGCGACTTCGGGTCACCTCCCTCCCCCAACTTCTCCCAAAAGTAGTCCACCTCTTCCTGCGATTCGCACATCACCTGCAGCGAGATCGCTTCGTTGAACTTGAACAACGGTCCGCCGTTGAGGGCGGTGAATTCCATGGCATTGATCTCAAAGTTCACGACCATTACCGACCCTACCGGCCGCCGATGATGTTCCTTACCCGCCTCACCGTACCGCGACACGTGCTTGATCCTCGAATTCTTGAAGATCGACGTATAGAACGTTGCAGCCTCTTCGGCCTGATCGTCAAACCACAAACACGTCGCAATTTTTTTCATTGTCGCGGTCCTTGTTTTTGCACCGAATTGTTTATTACCACAGAGGACACAGAGAGCACTGAGGAATCAACCAACGCATCGTTTTGTGAATGCGATTCAATGAGCTTGCTTTTCTCCCTCTCCCTCTCCCTCTCCGTGTCCTCTGTGCTCTCTGTGGTTAGTTCTTCTTCTCTTCGCCGCCACTCACTTTTTCGCCAGGTTCGCTTCGATTTGCTTTGCCACGCCTTCGTGCTGATCGCGAATCTCCGGCGTCATTTTCTCATCGAAATCCTCGAACTCAAACACCTGACGAATCTCGAGCTCACACTCATCGTTCGGATGCGGATTCGGACACTTCTTCACCCAATCAATCGCCTCGGCCAGCGACTTGCATTTCCACATCCAGAACCCCGCGACCAACTCCTTCGTCTCGGCGAAAGGGCCATCGACTACCGTCCGCTTGTTGCCCGAAAATCGCACGCGAGCCCCCTTCGAGCTGGATTGCAATCCATCGCCCGAAAGCATGACGCCCGCCTTCACGAGTTCCTCGTTATATTTACCCATCGCTTCGAGCAATTCCGGTTCCGGCAGTTTGCCCGCTTCCGAATCCTTCGACGCCTTAACAATCACCATGAATCGCATGTTCGTATCCCCTATATCGTAAAGTTGAATTTAATTACTGGCTGCAGCTGCTCGTTACACCCTATAGTCGCGTGGAAGACGCCGAATTCGACAAGTGCGACAGATTTATTTTTGGCGTCAGAAGTCGCGGCGGCTCGGCGACTTACGACAATTCGGCTAACCGGCCTTCGAGAAATCGCCGCTCTGGCTCCTGCCGCGCTAGCGCAAGCGCCTGCTCGTAAGCACTGCGCGCGTCGGCCGTCCGTCCCAGCCGCCGGCACAAATCGGCGCGCGCAGCGTGAGCGAGATGATAGTCGACCAAATCGCCGCGGGCCAAAATCGCATCGACGGCCGCCAGCCCTTCGGCCGGCCCATCACGCATCGCCACCGCGACTGCCCGATTCAACTCCACCACGGGCGACAGCACCACCTGCGCTAGCACATCATAAAGTGAAACGATCTGCGTCCAGTCGGTCGACTGTGCACTGTCCGCGTTCGCATGTACCGCCGCAATCGCAGCTTGAATCACGTACGGACCAATCTCGGCCGACGCGATCGCCCGCTGCACTAGCGCCGCCCCCTCAACAATTTGCTCGCGATTCCATCGCGATCGATCTTGATGGTCGAGCAAAATCAGCTCGCCCGTCGATGACGTTCGCGCCGCTCGCCGCGACTCGTGCAGTAGCATCAATGCGAGTAATCCGATCACTTCCGGTTCTGGTAACAGTTCGAATAGCAGCCGCCCCAACCGAATCGCCTCGCTTGAAAGGTCAGGTCGCGTCAGCGCATCACCCGATGACGCCGAATACCCTTCGTTGAACACCAAATACACGACTTGAAGCACCGTCTCCATCCGGTCGGGCAATTCTTCTCGTACCGGCACCTGATAGGGAATTCCAGCATCCCGAATCTTCGCCTTCGCTCGCACGATTCGCTGAGCAAGCGTCGCCGGCGTCACAAGAAATGCACTCGCGATCGCTTCGGTTGTTAGCTCACACACTTCCCGCAGCGTGAGTGCAACCTGATGCTCCGGCGCGAGCGCCGGATGGCAGCACGTGAATATCAGCCGCAGCCGGTCGTCTTCAACACGATCGCTGTCCAGACCACCTGCTGCCGTAGCCCGCGTTTCGAGTCGTTCAGCCAACTCACCCAGCGACGCATCGAACCGCGCCCGTCGGCGCATGCCGTCGATGGCCTTAAAACGACCAGCCGATACCAGCCACGCTCTCGGATTCTCCGGCACACCCTCGGTCGACCACTGTTTTAGCGCTGCCGCGAATGCATCGTGCACGGCCTCTTCCGCCAGATCGAAATCGCCAAGCAGCCGCACGAGCGTCGCAAACACACGCCGCGACTCGGTGCGGTAGACTTCATCTACCGCACTTCGCACATCGGACGTGCTCACATTCGGGTCCATCGTCCGCCACTCGACTTATCTGTTAGCAAACCAAGCCGCGGGGCGACAATAAACAGCGCAATTCGCTCGATCCGCGGCGACTACATTTTACTCACGTACTCGCCCAGGCGGGCAAGGGTCTGTTTGCCGCCTTCGAGCGCGCCGAATTCACGAATTACGCGATCGAGTTCCTCTTTCGACGGGAACACGCTATGTAACGTCACTTTGGTTTGTTTTTCCCCGACCTCTTCGAACGTCCAGGTCGCATGAAAGCTCACTGCCTGCTTCCCCTCGGTGCTGCCGCCGTGCGCCATCACAATCCGCTCCGGCTTCACAACTTCGATAAACGTACTTTTGTTGGGGTAGTCCGTACCATCCGGCCCATGCATCGTATGCTTCCACACACCGCCTGGCCGAACTTCCATTTTTTCGATCGTCGTCGAAAACCCGTTCGGCCCCCACCACTTCGACACGTGCTCGGGCTCGGTCCACACTTTCCATACCAGCTCGCGCGGTGCGTTGACTGTGCGTGTGATGACGATCTCTCGATCCGACGTATTTTCTGAGTTCATATTAGCCTCGATACGATTGAAATTGGCTCCAGACGGCGCCGACACGCGACCGTCATACCATTTTGTGAATACATTCTGCGAGCCGATCGAAATTCCGCTCGTTCGCAACTTCCACGAATGACCGAACTTTCTCACATTCGTCGGCCGCATCGAATCTCATCCGCCAGGTAAGCGCAGTCTGCCCACTCCACTCTCTGAAGTTCATCGTCATGTCAAAACGATGAACTGGTTCGAGATGCGTAAACACAATGCGCTCCGGAACGATCACCTCGCGAAATACACTTTCGTTCTCAAAGTCGACGCCATTCGGGCCATGCATCGTCAATACCCATTTCCCACCGGGCCGAAAATCAAACTCTTGGATCGTGTTCGTAAATCCGTTGGGTCCCCACCAACTTGCCAACAACGTGGGATCACTAAACGCTTGAAACACTTTCTCGTGGGCCACATCGAATATCCGCTGATTGACCACTTCGCGGTCGCTTTCGGCAACGGAATCCAAATTCTCGAGAATCATCGTCCAACCATCACGCGTACGACCCGCGTATTCCGCCCATTTGCGATCGATCTCATGCGTCAGTCTCAGTTCGCACCCGGCACCGTCGGGCACAATCTCGATTGATACGCGAGACACTGCTTCCTCCGGATCTTTGAACGCCGTCACACTGAATAAAAACACGAGTTGTCGCGGCCGATCGATCACTTCGTACCGCCCATGATGTTCGGCCAGAACGTCGCCGCGCTGCTCGGCCACCACGAACTGGCCGCCCACACGAGGATCGACGTCGATCCGCTTCATCACGCCTCCCGGCGTCGCAAACAACCACCGCCCAAGCGACTCTGCATTCAACCAGGCATCGAACACACGCTTGGGCGGTGCGCTAAATTGCCGCTTCACGACGATCACGAGAGGATCGACAGGGGTCTTTGGCACATTATTTTTTGTGACCATCGTTTCCTCGCTCCTGGATCTCTTTTAAATACGCTTCCAATCGATCGAGGCTCTGCTCCCAAAACTGCCGATAACCGTCGAGCCACTCAGACGCCGCCTTCAACCGCCGCGGCTTCAGCCGGCACGGCCGCCACTGCGCCTCGCGACTTCGCTCGATTAGCCCGGCCCGCTCCAGCACTTTCAAATGCTTCGAAACCGCCGGCAGGCTCATTTTGAACGGCTTCGCCAGTTCTGACACCGACTTCTCGCCCCGCGTCAGTTTGCCCAAAATGGCTCGCCGCGTGGGGTCAGCCAATGCTGCAAATGTGGAACTAAGTTGATCGCTTGGCATTGTCATTCACCATATGGTTAATTAACTAATTGGTAAAATACAATTGCCGACGGCTTTCCGCAAGCCCGTCGCGAAAAAACTTCTGTCAGAGTTTCAAATTCCGCAGCCGCAACGCATTTGCGATTACGGACACCGAGCTAAAACTCATTGCCGCGGCCGCGATCATCGGATTAAGCAGAATGCCGAAAAATGGGTAGAGAACGCCCGCGGCAATCGGAACGCCTAGCACGTTGTAAACAAAGGCGAAGAACAGGTTTTGGCGAATGTTCCGCATTACGCCTTCGCTCAACCGACGGAGCCGTAAGATCGAACGGAGATCGCCGTGGATCAGCGTCGCCCCGGCACTTTCCATGGCGACATCCGCGCCCGCACCCATTGCGATGCCCACATCGGCTTCGGCAAGCGCAGGTGCATCGTTGATGCCATCCCCTGCCATTGCCACGACTCGCCCTTGTGACTTGAGTTTTTGCACCAGTTCGCGCTTACCCGCCGGCAACACTTCGGCTTCGACAGAATTTACGCCCAGCTTCCGCGCAACTGTTTGCGCGGTCGTGCGATTGTCGCCCGTGGCAATTGTGATCTCCAAGCCTTCATCCCGAAGCGATTGTAACGCCTCGGTCGTCGTAGCTTTAATTGGGTCCGCCACGCCCAGCAACCCGGCCAGCTCGCCATCGACACTGACGTACATCACAGTCTGACCGTCACGCGCGAGCGAATCTGCTTCTCCACTCAATGCATCTCTCGCGCCTTGTTCTTCGATGAATTTGAGGTTTCCGATCGCGACCAGCCTGCCATCTACTCGGCCGCACACGCCTTTCCCAGTGATCGAGTCGAATTCCTTGACGTGGACCAATTCCGCACCTCGCTCCATTGCGCCTTTCGCAATCGCCGTCGCCAGCGGATGCTCACTCGCCCGCTCCAAACTGCCAGCCAGTCGTAACAAGTCTCGCTCCGACCAACCTGCGGTAAGCTTCACCGTTACGAGTCGCGGCTTTCCTTCGGTAAGCGTGCCCGTCTTATCGACAACTAGCAAGTTGACTCGCTCCATCACTTCGAGTGCCTCGGCATCCTTCACCAGCACGCCGGCCGATGCCCCGCGTCCGACACCGACCATGATCGACATCGGCGTGGCGAGTCCTAGTGCGCAGGGGCATGCAATAATCAGCACGGCAACCGCATTGATGAGGGCATATGCCAATCGTGGCTCCGGTCCAAAGATCGCCCACACGATGAACGTTGCGATCGCCGCGACAACCACCGCCGGCACGAAGTACGTCGCGACTTTGTCCGCTAACCGCTGAATCGGCGCCCGACTCCTTTGCGCGGCTGCCACCATCTGCACAATCTGCGCGAGCACCGTTTCATTTCCTACCCGCTCCACTTTCATGAGCAGGCTACCACTACCGTTCATGGTCCCGCCAATCAAGCGATCGCCCTTCTTCTTTTCAAGCGGCACTGGCTCACCAGAAATCATCGATTCATCAACAAAACTACTGCCATCGTCCACAATGCCGTCAATCGGCACTTTTTCGCCGGGCCGCACCCGCAGCATTTCGCCAACCGCCACTTGGTCGATTGGCACATCCTCTTCACTCTTATCCGACTTGATTCGCCGTGCTGTTTTCGGCGCAAGGGCGAGCAACGCGCGAACCGCCGCGCCGGTTCGGCTGCGGGCACGCAGTTCCATCACTTGCCCCAACAGCACGAGCGTCACAACCACCGCCGCCGATTCAAAATACAACTCGACACCACCATGCTCCGACCGAAATGAAGCCGGAAAAATGCTCGGGAAAAACGCGGCCACAACGCTGAAGAAGTACGCGGTGCCCGTGCCGATACCGATCAGCGTGAACATGTTGGGATAGCGATTCACGATCGACTGCCACATCCGCACGAAGAATGGCCAGCCACCCCACAGCACGACTGGTGTAGCAAGCGCGAACTCGACCATCGCGAGCGCGCGGCCAGGTAGCCAACCGTGTATCGTCGGGAGCATCGATGTCATCGCAATCAGTAGCAGCGGGGCCGACAGCATGGCACTCGCCCACAAACGGCGCGTCATATCGACCAATTCAGGATTTTCTTCTTCCGCCGCCACCGTCCGCGGCTCGAGCGCCATGCCGCACTTTGGGCAGATGCCCGGCGCATCACGCACAATCTCCGGATGCATCGGGCACGTATATTCCACGCGCTCCGCGGCCACACCCGGCGACTCCGGCTCTAACGCCATCCCGCATTTCGGACAGCTCCCTGACCCCTGCTGCCGTACTTCCGGATGCATCGGACACGTGTATGTTTCGATGTCTAGCGCCGAAAGCCTGCCGTGGCCATGCGAATCGTCGTTATGGCCCGAGGTCTCGCTGCTTAAATACCGATCCGGATCCGCAGCGAATTTGTTCTGACACGACTGACAACAGAAGTAATACGTGATGCCATCGTGCGTAAGCTTATGCTTCGCGCTCGGCTTATCGACCCGCATATGACAAACGGGGTCGATCGCCGCATCATCCGCTGCCGCCGTACTTTCCGGCTGAACGATCGGCAATTGGTGTGAGAAGTCCATACCGCTTCACGCCGCCGCAGGCGCAGTCAACCGCCAGCGAGATACGTGCCACGCGTAATACACACCCAGCCCGACGCCGAAAATAAGATGAGCCGTGAGCGTGACGACCACGAACCGCGGCGTGATCGCGATCCCGAAAAATGCCGCGTACGGCGACACGAGCAAGCACGCTTCGATGCCCGCCGCGAGCAACATCGCCCAAAAAATAGCCCACCCCGGGTTGCCACGCACCTGTCCATAGGCCTCGCGCGCACCCGCGTACATGGCCACGAACATCACGCCAAACGTGGCGCCGTTCGAGAAGTGATATGCCCACCCAAAAAGATTCGCCGCCAGCGAATAGCTCGCCTGTTCAATCGGCTGTCCGAGCAGCATCGCCCCAAATCGCGGAAAAACTTTAAATAGTGGCATCTGCGGAATACCGAACCGCCCGAGCCCCCACGCGTCTGAATAAACGAATGGCAACCGAAAGATGTCATACGCCACCGCGCCGACCAGCCCCCCACTCGTGCCAATCACGACCGCGCGCCACAACCGACCATCGCCACGCGAACGATCGAGTAACGCAATTCCATACAGTGCGACGGTCGACGGCAGCAAAATCGTGTAAAAAAATGACTGCATGTCGAGAACGTGATACATCTCGGCCAGCAGACACCAGATCGACGTGGCCGAAAGGACGAACACGAGCGCGCGCCCCGAGGGTGTCCATTGCAAGATGCTCGGCAACCTCGAAGCAGTCTGGTTTGAATTCACCATCTTTTAATGATACCGCCGCGGCGTGCGAATCAATAGCGGTTCAGATCGTCCACCAGAATGCTACAATCCAGATTCGAAGCGAAAAGGTATTAACCACAGAGTACACAGAGAGCACTGAGAAAACGAAGGAGAAATCTGTAACTACAAATTTGCAATTGGTGATGGGGACATTTCAGAATGACCAATTACAAATGACAAACCTGCCTTGGCTTCTCTTCTTTCTTCTCCGTGCTCTCTGTGTCCTCTGTGGTTAGTTTTTTCTTGTTTATAGCTGGATGGTCCGCCCGTGGATGTCGTGACGCTCTCGCGCCTGCAGTTCGCGCTCACGATCATGTTCCATTACATTTTCCCGCCGCTCACGATCGGGCTGGGCGTCGTGCTCGTGTGCCTCGAGGGCATGTACCTCCGCACGCGCGATCCGCTCTACGAAACTGCGGCCAAGTTTTGGACTCGCATTTTCGGCCTCAACTTCGCCATGGGCGTCGCCACCGGCATCGTCATGGAATTCGAGTTCGGCACGAACTGGGCAGTGTATTCGCGTTACGTGGGCGACGTCTTCGGCTCCGCGCTCGCTGCCGAAGGCATCTTCGCGTTCTTCCTCGAATCCGGCTTCCTCGCAATCCTGCTGTTCGGCTGGGACGTCGTCGGCCCCAAAATGCACTTCTTCGCCACGCTGATGGTCGCGATCGGCGGCATCTTCTCTTCGGTTTGGATTACGATCGCAAACTCCTGGCAGCAAACGCCCGCCGGCCACGTGATTCGCGAACACGTCATCAACGGCCACGCATTTAAGCGAGCAGAGATCGTCGACTTCTGGGCGATGGTCTTTAGTCCATCCTCGATGAATCGATTGGTCCATGTCTGGCTCGGCGCGTTCATCCTCGGCGCGTTCTTCGTAATGAGCATCTCCGCCTGGTACTTGCTCAAAAAACGGCACGTCGACTTTGCCGAGCGCTCATTTACTGGCGGATTGATGCTCGCAACGGTATGCTCGCTCGCGCAGCTCAGCTCAGGACATTTCCAGGCAAAGGGCGTGGCCGAACACCAGCCAGCGAAACTTGCGGCGATGGAAGGCGTCTATGACACCGAAAAATACGCACCGATGCACATCTTGGGCTGGCCCGATAGCGAATCACGCACGGTGCATTTCTCGGTCGCCATTCCCGGCATGTTGAGTTTCCTAGTTCACGGCGATCCCGCATCAGCCGTCGAAGGTCTCAATGATCTCAAATCGAAATGGGGCGAGCCGCCCGTTTGGCTGACGTTCCAGGCATACCATCTCATGATCGCCATCGGCGTCCTCTTCATCATCTCCACGCTGTATGCCAGTTTCCTACGTTGGCGCGGCACGCTGTTCACCAAGCGCTGGCTCCTGTGGTATTTCGTGTTCGCCGTGGTACTCGCGATCACCGGGAACGAAGTCGGCTGGGTCACTGCGGAGGTCGGCCGACAGCCGTGGATCGTCTATCCCACCATGACCAACGGCGTCCTCTCCGGCGGACTGCGAACTGCCGACGCCGTCTCCGAATCAATCGGTCCCGCGCACGTGCTGGGTTCGATCATCATGTTCGGCGTGCTGTATTTGATGCTGTTCGTGTTGTGGGTAATGCTCCTCAACAACAAAATCCAACACGGCCCCGAGCCGGTAACGGTCGGCGCCGGCACTTCCCCGCAAGGCTTAATCGAAGCCGCCTCCCGTCGCCCCGACCACCGCGGTTCGCTTACAGAACCTACAAGCAATGAAGATTGAATTAAACCACGAAGGACACAACGAGCACAAAGAGGAAATGTCGGACAAGAATGCCATGGTCGAGTGACTAAAAGCTCAAACTTGTGCGATTGTGACTTTTGAATTTTATTCTGTTAATCCTGTATAAGAACTCTTCATGTCCTTCGTGCCTTCGTGGTTAAAAAATGCCATCACTAAACTCAAAGGCCCGCCGTCGATGGATTTAAATACTCTGTGGTTTATCTTGCTGGGTGTACTCCTCACAGGCTACGCGATCCTCGACGGCTTCGACCTCGGCGTCGGCATCCTGCAACCGGTAGCCAAAACCGATGAAGAACGTCGCATCTTTTTGAATTCCATCGGCCCGATCTGGGACGGCAACGAAGTCTGGCTCGTCACGTTCGGCGGCGCGATGTTCGCCGCCTTCAGCGAATCCTACGCCACTGTCTTCTCCGGCTTCTACATCGCCTTCATGCTGATCCTGTTCGCCCTCATTCTGCGGGCTATCTCCATCGAATTCCGCAGCAAAATCAACTCGCCAGCCTGGCGGACCTTCTGGGACTACGGATTCTTCGTCGCTAGTCTCTTAGCGGCCATGCTCTTCGGCACGGCGGTCGGCGCTGCGATGAACGGCGTTCCTCTCGACGAGCGCGGCATCTTCGTCGGCCACTTCATCGATCAGCTCACGCCGTATTCGCTGTTGGTCGGCGTCATGACCGTCGCCATGTTCACGATGCACGGCGCCATTTATCTCTATTTGAAGACCGAAGGCGATCTCCAGCGGCGACTCCACGATTGGATGTGGCGCGGCTTCGGGTTCTTTCTCGTCACCTATTTGCTCGTAACGATCATGACCTTGGTTCTTGTCCCGCGAGCAACGAAAGTCTTCGTCGAACACCAATGGGCCTGGCTGATCGTGGTCCTCAACGTCCTCGCGATCGCCAATATCCCGCGAGCGATCTCCCAAAGCCGACCCGCGTACGCGTTCTTGTCATCGTGCGCCACGATCGCCGCGCTCGTCTGCCTGTTCGGCGTCGCGCTATTTCCGAACCTCGTGGCTTCGCGCCCGATCGAGAACAGTCTCACTATCTATAACTCGGCCTCGTCGCACCAAACACTGGTCTACATGACCGTAATTGCCGTGGTCGGCATGCCATTCGTTGTGACCTACACTTGTGTGGTGTATTGGAGCTTTCGAGGGAAAGTGCGTTTACACGACCACAGCTATTAACGCGAGTTGGGCGATTCGCTTGGGTGGACGAAGCTCCCGCTGAGCCGTCTCTAGCCACGCACGCCTGGATCGAACTACCACCGACCCAAGATCAAGAATCTCGGCCGGTTTTCTATCATGCTAAGTTTGTTGGCAGTCGTGCGGCATCACCACCACGACGATCCGGCGGTCGCCTGGGTTGCAGGCATTGTTTTTTTTGGCACCATTGCGTTCGCAATCGGTACGATTTTGTACCGCAAGCGCCTGCAACGTAAACGGACTGCCGCCTTACCGTCGATCGCGGCCTCACTCGGCTTGGAATTCCAACCGCTCGGCAGCAATGACCTCCTTGCAAAACACAGTTGCTTCGGCCTCTTTTCCCGCGGCCGTCTTCGAAAAGCTCTTAACGTGCTGCAAGGAGACGGCGACAATCGCCAACTCGCAATCTTCGACTACGATTACACGACCGGCCACTCAGAAGGCAAAATGCAATGGCACACGACGGTCCTTAGCATCGGCCTCGAGGAAGCGGCGCTTCCTTACTTCTTCCTCCGCAGGAAGCGGATAAACGACACCGTTTACAGATGGTTTCGCAACAAGGATATCGAGATCCCTGGCTATCCGGAGTTTCGGCGACGCTACGTTTTGCGCGGCAAGGATGTCGCAGCCATTTGCAAGCTGTTCACCGAGCCGGTAATGGATTTTTTCTATCGCAATTCTAACCTGAGCGCCGAAGGCCGCGCACAAACGCTCGTGCTGTATCGACTCGGCAAACGACTGAAGCCAAGCGCCGTCAACGACTTTCTGTCGACCGGACTAGAGCTTGTATCGCTGTTGAAGTTAAGTTAGGTGGCAGGCGCACGACCGCAACAGTCCCAGG
>DATBAY010000223.1:0-3357 GCA_036271295.1 Lacipirellulaceae bacterium
GGCCTCGGTCGCGCTTTATCTCAACGTCTTCGTGCTTATCGTTCAGCTCTTCCAAAAGGTCGCCCCTCTTCATGCCGTGGCACCGACGCAGTCTGAAACGCCGTTCGTCGCCGCCCAGGCGTTAACGCTACTCGTATTCGTCGCCCTCGGTTACCTCGCAGTTCGCAGATTCCGAGTGGCCGGTACCCCGGGCGGAGGGTTGCGCTCAGCGTGACCTTTTTCCAAGCGCCAAAAACGCGCGCGGTTTTCGAGGAGATATACGTCTCGGCCGCAAACAACAGCCGAGCGCGTGGCGGGCGGATCGCGCCTCTATGACCGATTCAATTTGTGCGGGTGCCCCGCGCACTTACTACGCGAGTGAATTTAAGTTTGAGGCTCTAAGCGGCGCCGCCCAAAGTCCAATTGGCATGGCGTGCGAATCACCCTTCGCACGAAATTATTTTCGAGTAACTTGTCAGCTGACGCTTTGACGCGGATCATAACGGCGTTTCGATTCGTGAGCGTGCTGACAGGGAGAGAAGAAAATGGATCCCACTGCATTAATTGTTTGGTTATTGATCGGCGCCGCCGCAGGTTGGCTCGCCGGACAAATCATGGGCGGCGGCGGCTTCGGGTTAGTCGGAGACATCGTCGTCGGTATCATCGGTGCGTTCATTGCTGGCTGGCTGTTTCCCTTCCTGGGATTTCGGCTAGGTGGCGGGATCTTGGGAGAGATTATCGCCGCGGCAATCGGCGCGATCATTCTCTTGTTCGTCTTGCGGCTCGTGAAGCGAGCGTAGCGACATTTCTCGAATGCGATTTTTCGGCCGCCAGCGTTCCGTCCGGAACGTCGGGCGGCCGATTAAAGGTTGGGATCGATTGTTACGGTGAGCGTGTTTTTATAGCTTCCCGCAATGATCGGATTCCCGTTCAAGAGATTGACGTTGACGTTGATCGTTCCATTCGAGGTGGCACCGGACGCAGTATTTTTCGTTGCGCTGCTGGCCTGAGACGCCGAGTTGGTATTGAGCGTGGTCGACGCGTTTCCAAACGTGCCCGCGGCTTGCCAATCGATGAAGTTGTCGAATCCAGGTTGCGCTGGGATTGACCCGACGGGCTGCATAGCGCTGCCGCTTAAGCGCAGAATGCTCGGCGCCGTGCATTGCACGTTGTTGAAAATGGCCGATTGGACCACGCTTGGATCGGCATGCCCGTTGCTGATGGCTGACGAGAAGTCGAGAGTCGTTGTATTCGGCGCTGGCAGGATGCACTTGGAAACGACGTTGATTGCGGGAGCGAACGATTGCTCTTTGAGAAGGGCAGTTGGCGAGGAGCCAACAAGATTTCCAAGTGCCACGACTGTCAAATTGAGCCGAAGATCCGAATAGCTTCCCGCTGCCACCAACTGACCCGCAGCCACGCGGATTCGTACGGTGACAGTGGTGCTGCCGACAACGGGAAGCGTGATGCCGAGCCGATTTGCGGGCGCGGGGCTTGAACCGGACACAAATCCTGTCGTTTGCATCAATGTCTGGCCGGAAGTCGTTTCGACGGAATATTGAAGCGATGAACTTCCCTGGCTCATAACCGCCGGCAGCCCTGCGGTTCGTGTGAATGACAGCGCGCCCTGGCACAGTGCAAGCAACGGAACCGACATAGTGATGGTAACATCGAGGGTCGTATCTGATGTGCTGAACGGGTCGTAGTCAGGCAACATCGTTGATGATGTTGAAATCGATGGCGCACCGGTTGTCACGCACAAGGCTTGCGCGGGTCCAGGCGCGACAAGCAAAATCGCGGTAATCAACGCAAGGCCAAACCTGCTTACCAAGCCAGTCATCAAACCGCTCCCGAGGGCCGGATCTCTCCGGCCTTGAACAGGCCGATCGTGCCGGGCGGCACATCGAGCGTATAGTGTGTCGAAGCTTCATCCGTTGCCATCTCGATATCCCAACGGCCTGGGCAAAGACCATCTGCTGCGAACCGGCCCTTCTCGTTTGTGAAAATCTCGATCTGCTTTTTCGGATCGGATTGAGTTCGTGCAATTCCGGTCAAGAGTGAAATTGGATCGCCGTGCGAATCGAGCAGCCTCCCGAAGACCGAGACGGAATAAGCAGATCCGACTTGATACCGATACCCCGCCTTATACGGTGCAACGGTATCGAAACTGCCGTCGCCAAGGCTATATCCGATCGGCAGATCGGGCACGTCGAATGCCAGTGTCGTTCTCGAATAAGCCGGAATGTCCGGCACGATGGCAGGTCCGAGCCAGTCGCTCTGCGCACGGATAGCGTCGTCCGGCCCGACGATGATCGTCTTACCAGCTAGGCTGTCGTAGGCCGTTAAGATTGCAAAGCCGTTGCCGCGAATGGGACGGCCGACGGCAAATGTGCCGTCGGCGTACGCGAGCGCGGCGCCGACTTCGACACTCGTCAGGTTGCCCGACGGACGGCCACGAAAGTAATCGAACGCGGTTCCGTGGAAACCAGAAATCTGGGAAACTCGGACCTCCTCGCGATTGCCGATATAAGTCGCGGAGGCGTCGAGGGCGCTCGTCTTCGAACTGTCGTCCTGTTGCGCGACGACGGACGTCTGCCAACTGCCGGCGCCTTGCCCGACGCTTTTGGAGCCCGACACGTACCCCACGCCGTTGAGGGTGTCGTAGCTCGCTTCGATTCGCGTGTTTTCTGCAGGAATAACGGAAAGCCGGATCATCACGCGAAATTCGGGATCGCCTGCTTTCCCCGTGTCGTCAAATGAATAAGACTCATTCGAGTAGCCGAGTGTAAGCGCGCCACTCGACCAGGACGTCAGCGGGCGTGCAAGCGTGAGATCCATGCCGTAGCGGTCGCCATCGAACGTGAAAGGAGAAAGCTCCGGGCCAAGCGTGTTTGAGAATTGGTAGCGCGCACCGAGCGTCGCAGTCGTCTCTTCGCCAATCGGAAATGTGTAGTAAGCCGATAGCCGAAGCCAATACGGAAACTGCGGATAGAGCACCTCGCCGCTGTCGACGACGAACTCACCCGGAACCCGAAACCATGTGCTTCGATATTCTGCATCCATTCGCAGGGTTTCGGGACGGCCTGAGAGCGGGCCGCGAAAGTTGGCAAGCTCATATCCGAGCTCGGCGGCGAGACCGAGGCCGGAATCGCTTTCGCTCATTGCGCCGTCGACGCTGATGAGTCCTGCGGGCGTCGCAAACGCCGCTCCGGTGCCCCCCATGACGATGTCTTGATCACCTTGTAGATTGACTTCGCCCGTGATCGCATCCGTCAGCCCATAGCGAAGGAAACCGGTCGCGAAAAACGCATCCGTTTCGTAGATGCGGTCGCTATCGAGCAGATAGGAAGGGACGCCCGCCGATGCCGACCACGCGTT
>DATBAY010000224.1:0-1543 GCA_036271295.1 Lacipirellulaceae bacterium
TGTCAGGGTGTCAACGAGCGTGTTCCGGCCAAACACGGCACTCATCCGTGTCCCAACGGTTAAGTAGTCATCGAGGGTTCTTTGCTCCCGCTTGCCGGCTAAAACGAGCTCCTCTTTTGCGGTGAGGAACTCGTTAACTACGTCGGCGACGGTTACGCCTGCCGGCTCGATATTCGGATCCGCAGCGGCCCGCTTATCACGGATCTGCCTTTGCGTCAGCCCAGCCGCCAGTTCGTCCTTCTGGTCGGCCCAAAGCTTAAGCGCCTCGGTGCCCTTGGGGTCCTGATCCCACCGACCAAAATAGGCCAATTTGCCACGAACCTTTTTCGCCCAACGGCCGCTGGCATGAGGGAATAGGGGGAAATCGCCGCGGGGTTTCGCGGGTCGAGAGGCCAGTGTAGAATTTGCCATGATGTCACCTTCCGGTCAAAGTTAGGTGGTGTCATGACACCCGTTGGTTACCGCCAGCGGGTGTCAATTTCATGGGTTTCAGCCTACCGGGTGTCAAGGCGGGTGTCAAGAATGGCAACTAATAAGCACTCTGGTGGCGAAAAGCCTGAAAAACAAGGCACGCCAGCGTAGCTTCAATTGGCAGAGCACCGCATTCGTAATGCGGGGGTTATCGGTTCGACTCCGATCGCTGGCTCTCTGTCGGTTTGCAATTGGTAACGGGAAGATTGAGGCGGCGAGTTTGCCGCCGCGGCACGGCATTGCCTCTGTCGCTTGCGGTCCCGTCTGTAGTTATCGGGGAGTTATTCGAAATGTCGATCGGAACTGAGTCTGTCGTAAAGCAAATCGTCCTCTCGCCCAGCGCCTTTGGACCGAACGAGATCGTCCAAATCGTCGGCGCGATCGGCAAGAGCTATTCCAACTACCGCGAGCTTCGCGAAGCGACCGGCGAACTCGAAGATCAACCCAATCGCAGCCCCGCCACCTCCGCGCGGCTGGGCGTTTGCCTCTACCTGCTCGGCCGTTACAGCGACGCGATCGAAACGCTGTCTCACAGCGATGGCGGTGCCCTCACGCACTTCTATCTCGGCAAGGCAAATCTCGCACTCGATAAATACGCCGAAGCGCTAACCGGGTACGAGTCGGCCGAAAAGGCTGGCTACTCGCGCGACCAGGTAACGCTCGCCAAAGCTGAAGCGATGCGCTACAACAATCGCCCGCAAGAAGCGATGGACTTGCTCAACCGCCTCTCAGGCGCCGTCGAGCAAACTGCCGAATACTTGTATCAACGTGCCGCCACGGTTTCCGCCCTCGGCGGTAATCCCAGCGAAGCCGTCGCTCTCTTGGAGCGCGCAGTCGCCGCGGATGGCACCCACGCCGGCGCGCTGTTCGGTCTGGCCCTCGAAAACGATCGCCACGGCAACGACAGCTACGCCCGCGATTTGTACGAGCGGGCTGCCACGCAATTCCCGACCCACGTTGGCACGCTGCTCAACCTCGGCGTGTTGTATGAAGACATGCAGCACTACGAAAAAGCGCGGCAATGCTATCGACGAATCCTTGATGTCTTCCCAGACCACCCGCGCGCTCGCCT
>DATBAY010000225.1:0-2825 GCA_036271295.1 Lacipirellulaceae bacterium
GAGCGTCCCTTCGCCGAGCGTTACATGGTCGCGGATGGTTGCATTCGTTCCCAAAAAGCAATAAGGCCCTATAGCGCAGTGGCCGGCTGTTACAGCGTGCGGCGCGAAGAACGCATGATCGCCGACGGTCGAATGATGCCCGACATGGCAACCGCTCCATAGCACCACGTTGTTGCCAATCAAAGAAAACAATTGAATCGTGGCGTTCTCGAGCACGAAACAATTGTCGCCAAACTGCGTGTTGGGAAAGCACGTCGCTTTGCTGCTGATGTATGAGATCAGAGGATAACCGCGTTCCTTGAAGCCGCGGTAGACCTCCTCGCGAAAACGATTCATACGCAGGGACGACAGCGGCGCGAACGCACTCACCCGATGCGGCGGAAAGGTCGACTCCAATTCGTCGAAGGCCACGACGGGCAGGCCTTCGAACTCTCCGGACGCCGGCAAAAACTCGCGATGAACCGTAAACCCGACGACATCGTGCGGGCTATCATTCGCCAAATAAAAATGCGCCAGCGAAGCGCAGTCGCCGACACCAAAAATAACCACATCGGCCATGTTCACCGCACAATTCGAGCCATTAAATGGTGCATTTTAAGCTACGGTATCAGCGAAAAAACTGCAATCGCAGCCGCGGCGCAACGTCGATGCCAGATCGACTTACCAGCGTGATTAGCCGTTCAAGTTGCTCAGTTCGCAAAGATAACGGCCATACGAATTTTTCATCGATCGGCCAAGCCGAGCCAACTGCTCGGCAGCGATAAACCCCTCGCAGAACGCGATTTCTTCAACGCAACCAATCTTGCTCCCCTGCTCCGCTTCGGCGTCGCGAACGAACTGCCCGGCCTCCAGCAGCGACTCCGGTGTGCCGGCATCCATCCAAACGTAGCTGCAGTCGAGTTGTTCGACGTGCAGTTGTTTGCGCTCTAAATAGACGCGATTGAGGTCCGTGATTTCGAGTTCTCCCCGGGCCGACGGCTTCAGGTTCGCCGCGATGTCGAGTACCTGGTTGTCGTAAAAATACAAACCAATCACTGCGAGCGACGTACGCGGCTTAGCCGGCTTTTCTTCGAGCGACAGAGCTTTGCCTTGCCTGTCGATTTCGACAACTCCAAACCGCTCAGGCTCAGCGACTGGATATCCAAAAATCGTGGCTCCCCCGATGTTCTCAGTCGCGCTTCGCAACTTCGCATGAAGCCCTGGTCCATGCAGAATATTGTCGCCGAGCACAAGTGCACAGTGGTCGTTGCCGACAAACGCGCGCCCCAGAATAAAGGCTTGCGCCAAGCCTTCTGGCCGTTCTTGCACCGCGTATTGAATCGCTAGCCCCAACTGGCGTCCGTCGCCGAACAATTGCTGATAGCCTCCGATATCTCGCGGCGTTGAGATGAGCAGAATCTCGCGGATTCCCGCTTGCATGAGCACCGATAGTGGGTAGTACACCATCGGTTTGTCGAACACTGGCAGGAGCTGCTTGCTCGTGGCTCGGGTCAGCGGATCGAGCCGACTCCCAGCGCCGCCGGCGAGAATTATTCCTTTGTGGAAAGTTCCGGTCGGCATGGGTCAGCAAAAAGGTTGACGGTGCGCTGCGCCGAGTGCTTAGGCTACAGCCAGGCCGAGACGTTGCCGCTGATAAGTTCCGCTCGTCACCCGCTCGACCCAATCGCTGTTTTCAAGATACCAACGCACCGTGAGTGCGAGAGCCGCGTCAAAATCATGGCGCGGCTGCCAGCCAACTTCGCGGCGAATCTTGGCCGCGTCAATCGCATAGCGGCGATCGTGGCCGGGGCGTTCCGCCACATGTTCGATAAGTTTCGAGCACGGCCGATGCGCCAGGTTGGGTCGCATCTCGTCGATCAGCCGACAAACGAGTTGCACCAATTCGATGTTCGTCCGTTCGCAATTCGCGCCGATGTTATACGTTTCACCGGGCGTCGCTCGGTCCAGAACCATCCGCAGCGCGCGGCAATGATCCTCGACAAAGAGCCAATCGCGAATGTGCAATCCGTCGCCGTAGACGGGCAGCGGTTTGCCCTCCAGCGCGTTGAGCGTCATGAGCGGAATCAGCTTTTCTGGGAACTGAAACGGACCGAAATTATTCGAGCAATTCGTGATCAACGTCGGCAGCCCGTACGTTGCGTGATACGCCTGTACCATGTGATCGGCCGAAGCTTTCGATGCCGAATAGGGGGAGCGCGGCGCGTAGGGCGTCGACTCATCGAACATGCCCGTTGGACCGAGCGAACCGTACACTTCATCGGTCGACACATGCAGAAAGCGAAATCGCTGCTGGTCGGCCGTTGGCAGGTTCGCCCAATGCTGGCGAGCCGCTTCGAGCATCGTGAACGTGCCCACGACGTTGGTGTGCACGAATTCGGCCGGCCCTTCGATTGACCGGTCGACATGCGACTCGGCCGCCAGATGAGCGACGGCAGTAGGCCGATATTTTTGAAACAATCGGGACACGAATTCGAGGTCGGCGACGTCGCCGCGCGCGAAGGTGTGCCGCGGATGAAACACATCTCCCAGCGAATCGAGGTTGCCCGCGTAGGTGAGCTTGTCGAGATTGACGATGCGCGTGTTCGGCTCTTCGGCCAGAATGTGGCGCACGAGGCAACTGCCAATGAAGCCTGCTCCGCCGGTGATTAAGATTGTGTTCGTCATGAGTGAATTCTCAAGGCGCCCGGGCCGCTAGCCTCTAACTATCATACCAAGCCGGAAATTCGGCGACCAATTGGTTGCGGCACGTTGGCGAGCAACTGGGCCTAATATTGGTGTGGAATAGCTCATCGATCGTCGCTTCCTGTTTCCTGGCCCGATGGAAA
>DATBAY010000226.1:0-1785 GCA_036271295.1 Lacipirellulaceae bacterium
CAGATTTGC
The DNA here is from genome assembly GCA_036271295.1 of Lacipirellulaceae bacterium. Classification (GTDB taxonomy): domain Bacteria; phylum Planctomycetota; class Planctomycetia; order Pirellulales; family Lacipirellulaceae; genus JABDGM01. Next base: position 10 of record DATBAY010000226.1, read on the forward strand.
ACGAAACCGGTTTTGTCACTCGATCCTGTGGCCAGGAACTTGCCATCGGGCGAGAACGCCACGGCATGAACGTATAGCCCCTCATGCGGCAAAGCCAACAACATTTCTCCCGTCTGCGTATTCCAAATGCGCGCGGTCGAGTCCCAACTTCCGGTGGCGAAGCGGAGACCATCGGGAGCAAACGTCACCGCGTCGACTGGACCATGTGCCTTGAAAGTGCGGACGCTCTGGCCGCACAAGTGCATTAGCCGGCCCCATTCCCAATGTCGCAGCTTTCGCTTGCTCTTCTCGAGAAGCAGTGCCGCACTATCAAAGGCGTTTTCGTCGATACGCGCTGCCGCCAGACCAATTTCCGCCACATAGGCCTCGTACTCTTCGGCATCTTTGGCACGTTGAGCGCTGACCGCAGCTTCGACGGCCTTCATCTGGGCCCTCATCGCTTCGTCGGCTGAGGCGACGGCCGCGGCTTGAGCGCTACGAGCCCTTTCGCTTTCCTTGGTGGCGGCGGTCGCCGCGTCTCGAGCCTTAATCTCAGCGGAGATCGCCCGATCTCGATCCAGCGTCGCCTGCTCTTCTGCCTGCAGGGCAATGTCTCGCTTGTCGCGGATTTCGAGGTAAGAAAACACCCCGACGGCGCAAAAGGCCAGTGCCAGAACCACCGCGATACGTCGAATTTGTTTCAGACGCTGTTGTCGCGCATTGCGCTCGCGCAGCGAAGCTTGAATTTTCTTGCCCAGCACGATGTGGTCGGGATGCTGCTTGTCTAACAGCGAATCGCCGAGGTCCAAGTCTCCCTTTTGCAAGGCTGCCGACGCGTAGGCCAGTTTCGCGCGCGACAGACCGGCGTGAGCCGCGGTATTGCCGTCCCACAGAGCCGCCGCTTCTTGAAAACCAAACAAAGCCCGCGAGAAGTCCTGATAATCGTTGCTGCTGGCGGCCAGTGTGAGATCGTGTTCGGCTCGCGAAGAGAGCACGATGCTTTCTGAATGCGATTGGTACTGACGGATGGCCGACTGAAAGATTTGTACGGTGGCAAACCGCTGACGTGGATCGGTGTGCATCGCCTCCAGCGCGAGATTGAGCAGTTCTCCCTGATGCTCGGTCGACTGAATTTGATTGCGGGCGGCGGCAAACAGGCAACTCATGACATCGCGGCCCGTATGCGGCGGTTTGCCGGTGATAATCTCGAACAGGATTGCGCCTAGCAGGTAAATGTCGCTGGGGAGACCGACTCGTTCGATCGGACCTGTGGCCATTTCCGGCGCCATGTAAGCCGGAGTGCCTCCCATGCTGTTCGATTGCGTAATGCTGTCGCTCTTGCGGAAGCCGGTCGTAGAGAGCGCCAAGCCCCAGTCCATGACCAGCACTTCGCCGAAGTCGCCGAGCATGACATTTTCAGGCTTCAGATCTCGATGTACCACGCCGCGCGAATGGGCAAACGCTACGGCGTCAGCCACCTTCATAAGGATTTCGAGGTTCTCGGGCAGCGATTTGTGGAGCAACACATCGAGCCAGGGCGTACCGCGAACTCGCTTCATCGAATAGAAAAGCGCTCCGGCCTCGTTCGATCCAAGATCGTAAATCGGAACGATGTTCGGATGGTCCAAGTCGCCGGTTACCACGGCCTCTGACAGGAATTTTTGCCGCTGCTCGATATCGGCGGCAAAATCCGGCTTGAGCATCTTGATGGCGACAGTGCGGTCGATCGACGCCTGGCGGGCCGTGTAGACGACGCCCATACCGCCTTCGCCGATACGCTCCAGCAGTTCGTAATCG
>DATBAY010000227.1:0-1559 GCA_036271295.1 Lacipirellulaceae bacterium
TGATTCTAGTGGTCCGATTCCAACATTCGCATCCCATTGCAGCGGGCACTTTTGCGAATGTTGGAATCAAAGGACCACTAGCAAAACATTGATTCTAGTGGAGCTTTGGATTTGACGTTCGCTTTGCGAGATCGTGGCCTGTTGGGTAGCGAACGTCAAATCCGCTCCACTAGGGCGTGAACTCATCGGCGCGCGGCGCTCACGGCACGCCAGCGATGGCCGGTCGTCTGAACCCCATAGCGATCCACGCACGAAGTAACTTCAGCATGAATTTTCCGGAGTGGCCTGGATAGTTGGCCATATCGTCAAGCAAGATCACACCCTTGGGTCGTTCGGCGGTCATCATCCGCATGGTCGCCGATGGGATATCGTTGGGAAGGCGGCCGCGATAAACGGTCAGCCAGTGGCCCTTGGTGAAGTCGAGGAACATGGCGGTGTTACAACAGCGCGTGTACATTCGCCTCGTGGGCGACTCCGGTTTCAGCCGTTGCTCCTCAAAAAGGTCCCTGCCTTTGACGCAGCGAACTCGATCCTTGCGATAGAGAACGTAATCCGTGCCGCCATCTTCGGCCAAAACAGCAGCGGTGCCGGGCACTGCTTGATACCGGCGACCTGCCTCTTGGCAACTCGCGCAATAACAAATGCCCCGCAAAATGGGAGCCCCGATGATCTGGAGCTCTACTTTGCCGCAGCGGCACGATGCCGAGGTGCGCTCATTCGTCATTCAATTCGGTCCGACCGTGAACGGCCCGATCGCGATCACGTGGCAGTCGCTGTCGCGCTTGACGCAATTGCCGAGCGCCTCGTTGATGGCATCCTGCTCGCTGGCCGCCTTCAGGCTGAGCCCCGGACGTCCCGCGCTGCCGACCGCAACTGCGTTCCATCCTGTCGACGCGTTGGCAAGCTGGCGCGCCACGTCATCGCGCTGATCGGCTGCGATCGAGGCGTTGTTGGCCGCGTGGAAGAATCCGACCGCCTTCATCAGGGTCGGCACCGGCACGACGAAGACGTCGTCGATGACGACGACCATGCAGGCCACGCCGACCACAGCGCCGCAGGTTTCCAGGTTTCGCCGGACCGAGTCGTCGACATTGTCCTGGTTGAAATTGTAGTAAATCTGGCCGGTCGGGCCGAGCACCATCGATTTCGATTTGCGGCCCGGCACGAATCCACTCTCGATGCGGGCGAGAGAGGCATCACGCGACATCGGAATGGCTTTCGACTCAAACGGTCGCTCGGTCGACGCATCGTGCCTGACCCACGGCGCCGGTGGCATCGGCGGGCGGCCGTGCTGATAGACCATCGTGTTACCGACCGCGTAGAGTTCGCAGCGCCGTTGCGGCGTGAAATTATCGGCGCGCTTCTGGCACAGCTCGAGGGCTGCGGTCTTGGCCGCCTCTTCGCTCGGCTGACCGACGACGAAGCCGGGCGTCCCGCCAACCGTCAGTGCGAAAGCCTTGAAGTCCGCGCCCTGCACGTACTCGTTGGCCAGATTTGCCCGCGCCCGACCTCCCAAGAAAGGCACGTTTTCGGCAACCAGCTTCTCACCGGACGGAATC
>DATBAY010000228.1:0-3517 GCA_036271295.1 Lacipirellulaceae bacterium
TCACTGCCCGTCGTCCGCCCACCACGGTTAAACCAACTTTACCTGCGCCGCGGTCGACAACTAACCGTCGGTCGCGACGATGAAGTTCTCGCCAGCGAAGCCTTCATGAAGGCGAACAACATCGACCTGGGCGGCACATTCGCCGCGATCATCAATGGCCGCCGCAAAGAGCTGCGCGTCGTCGGCGTGGCGTTTTCTCCCGAGTATGTCTTTCAAATCAAGCCCGGCGATATGCTGCCCGATCCCAAGCACTTTGGCATCCTGTGGATGGAGGAAGAAGCGCTCTCCACTGCCTACGACATGCACGAAGGCTTCAATGACATCTCAATCTCGCTCGTCCGCGGCGCACCGGTCGAAGACGTCATTCACCGCGTCGATAACCTGATGGAGACCTACGGCTGTTTAGGCGCCTTTGCCCGTAAAGACCAACTTTCCAACTTGTTGCTCGAAAGCGATATCCAGAGCCTGCGCACCGCGGGCATGATCGCCCCCACGATCTTCTTATGCGTCGCCGCCTTCTTGCTAAATGTCGTTCTCACGCGACTCACCAGCTTGCAACGTGAACAAATCGCAGCCCTCAAAGCGTTCGGCTACACCAATCTCCAAATCGCCTGGCATTACATGAAGTTCGTCTTGCTCATCACATTTGCCGGCGGGTTGATCGGCTCCTTCGGCGGCATGTGGTTGGCGCACGACTTCACTAAGTTGTTCCTCCGCGTGTACCAGTATCCGGAGCTGGTCTTTCAAGTTCGCCCGAACGTGATCGCGAACGCCATACTCATTGCCGGCGGCGCGGCCATGCTGGGAGCATTCGGCGCGATCGCCCTCGCCGTTCGCCTACCTCCGGCAGAGGCCATGCGCCCCGAACCCCCCGCCACCTATGGGCCCACACTCCTCGAACGCATCGGCTTCGGTCGGTTGGTCCCCAACATGGCCCGCATGGTACTGCGGCAACTCGAACGCCATCCCGTGAAGACGTCGTTTTCGCTGCTTGCCATCTCGATGTCCGTTGCCATCATCGTCGTGGGCAATTTCATGAAGAATTCCGTCGATGAAGTCATCCAAACGCAGTTCTACGACGTGCAGCGCTATGACCTCTCACTCGCCACGGTCGAACCCGTATCGACAGACGCCATCCACGAGCTCGCCAATCTGCCCGGGGTACATGAGTGCGAACCGCGGCGATTTGTGTCTGCCCGTTTATGCGCCGGCGACCGATCGCGCCGCGTCGGCATCATGGGTTTGCCACATGGGGCATCGCTGATGCGCCTCAAAACCAAAACAGGGAATTTCGTTTCATTACCCAGCGATGGCCTGATCATCTCCAAGAAACTCGCAGCCGTTCTGGGAATCCAAGCCGGCCAAACCGTGCACGTCGAGGCCCTGCAGGAAAAGCGGCCAAGTGTCGACGTGCTGGTCGTCGATTTGCTCGACGACATCACCGGCCTCAACGCCTACATGGATATCGAAGCTTTAAACCGCCTGATGCGCGAAGGCCAGCAAATCAGCGGTGCCATGCTCACCGTCGACTCGAAATATTTGCCCGCGATCTACGAACATCTCAAAGAAACGCCGCACGTGGCCAGCGTCACCATTCGCCAAGCGTCCGTCGATAGCTTTCGCAACACCGTCGCGAAAAACATGCTCCACATGCGCATGATCAACCTCCTGTTTGCCATCATCATCGCGCTCGGCGTCGTCTACAATGGAGCACGGATTTCGCTCTCCGAACGAAGCCGCGAGCTCGCCACGTTGCGCGTGATCGGCTTCACGCGCCGCGAAATCTCAATGATCCTCCTCGGCGAAATCGGCACGGTCACACTGCTGGGAATTCCCTTCGGCCTGGTGATGGGCTACTGGTTCGCTTACACGCTGACGATCTTCCTCGATCAAGAGGTGTTCCGCTTCCCATTCGTAATCGCAAACTCAACCTACGGCCTCGCCGCCGCTACGGTCCTCGCCGCCTCCGCCGGATCGGCACTCCTGGTCCGCCGGAAGCTCGACGACTTGGACCTGATCGCAGTACTTAAATCCCGCGAATAGAAAACAAAGAATTTCAACCACGGAGAACGCAGAGAAGAAATACTTTGACAGGATCGACAGGATGAATTTCAATTTGATTTTTTTAATCCAGTGAATCCTGTAAATCCTGTCTAAAAATGAATTGACTTTCTCCGTGCCTCCGTGGTTAGTTAAAAACGCGTCCCAAAATGCGTAACATCGGCAGCAAACTGTTCATGCTCCTCGTCGCAGCCGCGATTATCGCCGGCCTCGCGTACGCGTTCATGCCCCGGCCCGTCGATACCGATCTCGTCAAAATCGAACGCGGCACGGTCCGCGTCACGGTCGACGAAGATGGCCGCACCCGCATCCATGACAAGTACGTGGTCTCCGCGCCGCTCAATGGCCGAATCCTGCGCGTCAATCTGCGCCCCGGCGACAAAGTCGAAGCCGGTAAAACCCTGCTCACGGTTCTCGAACCGCGCGATCCCGACCTGCTCGACGCCCGCACCGTCGCCCAGTCCGAAGCGCGCGTCAAAGCCGCCGAAGCAACCCTTCAACAAATGCAGCCGGAGCTGGAAAAAATACATGCTCAACAGGGCTTCGCGGAAGCGGAGCTCGCCCGCCTTCGCAAAGCGTTCGTAGGGAAGGGCGTTTCGCAGTCCGATGTCGAAAACGCGGAGATGCTGCTGCACCAACGAAACGAAGAGGTGCGGTCCGCAAAACTTTCCGAAGAAATCGCACGCTTCGAACTGGAACAGTCGCAGGCGGCGCTAATGCGGTCGCGCCCTCGATCGGATTCGACCGGTACGCCAAAGAATCAAAATGGAGCGCAACTCGCCATGGCCGAATTGGCGGTACCACCCACTGCAAATGGGTCGCAAGCCGCCGGCAAGGATTCAGAAGATGCCCAAACTACCAAATGGGACTTCCCGATCTACTCGCCCATCGATGGCCGCGTGCTCCGCGTCATGCAAGAAAGCTCTGCCGTCGTCATGCCGGGAACGCCACTCGTCGAATTAGGCGATCCGTTCGATTTGGAAATTGCCGTCGATGTCCTTTCACGCGATGCCGTAAAGGTTCACCGTGGCGACGAGGTGATTCTGGAACACTGGGGTGGCCCTACTCCGCTGCACGCGCGGGTCCGCGTCGTCGAACCTTCCGGCTTCACGAAGATCTCGACACTCGGCGTCGAAGAACAACGCGTGTGGATCGTAGCCGACTTAGTCGAACCACCCGACGAGCGGCCAAGCCTGGGCGACGAGTATCGAGTCGAGGCGCGAATCGTCATCGACGAAGCCCGCAATGTGCTGCGCGTGCCCACGAGTGCGCTATTTCGCGTCGGCGAGGAACCGGCCGTCTTCCGCGTCGAGAACGGCGTCGCCCACCAGCGCAAGGTGAAAGTCGGACGACAAAATGGCCTGGAGGCCGAAGTGGCTGAGGGCCTCACCGCAGGCGATCAGGTCGTCCTACATCCCAGCGATCAAATTGAAGAAGGCACAAAAGTACGACAGCG
>DATBAY010000229.1:0-6124 GCA_036271295.1 Lacipirellulaceae bacterium
ACGATTTGGTGTATATACATATGTATATATTCGCAAGGTAGCATAGCACAAAATCGAAGATGATTTCTACAACGATTTTTGGCCACGTGGCCGGGACGTTGGGTGGCGCTTTATTATTGTCCGCAGATGACGCAGATGTACGCCGATGAATTGAATCGGCGACGATTTGTAATTTGTCTTTATCTGCGATCATCTGCGTCATCTGCGGACGAAATGCCTTGAAATAAAAACAGCCGTCAACGATTGAGCGTTGGCGGCTGTTCGATTTTCTCTATCGTTACTTCGTAATGCCGGCGATTGCAGTCGGGGGCGGAGTCAGCACTTGGGCCGAGGGTTCGGCGGCGATGCGTTCGGCGAAGTCGCGGATGTCGGCTAGCTCGGGGCTGTCGGCGCCGAGTTGGAAGCCGCTTTTTTCGGCGACCAGCAGGCTGACGAGCAGTCCTAGCAGGCCAGTCGCGCCGTTCGTATCCGAGGAGGCGTCGCCATTGTGGCCGTTGGCGCCGGCCATGAAAACGCGCTCGGGGACGAGCGGCTGTTTGCTGTGCGCGAGGTTTTTGGAAACCTGCGACAAAGCGTACAAGCGCGGGTCGCCGTAGGAGGCGATCCGCCGCAACATGACCGATGCTTCGGCGAGGCCGACTTGGGCGATGTGCTGCGACTTACCGCGGCCGGCGAGTTGTTCGCGTTCGGCGCTGGCTTTCGCGAGCACGACCGTCTGCTCGGCTTCGCGGCGTGAGCGGGCCAGCTCGGCTTCGGCGACGACGACGGTTTGCTCGGCCTTTTTGCGGGCCAGCGCGAGATCGGCGTCACCTTGGCTTTCGCTGACTTGTACGTTCACGCGAGCGTTGCTGAGCTTCGTTTGCATGTCGGCATGGGCTTCAGCATCCAGCAGTATGCGGCGCTTTTCAGCGGCAATTCGCTGGCGGTCGTACGTTTCGACCTGCTCGGTCGACAGCTGACGTTGCCGCAATTGTTCCAAGAGCGTTTCGATCTTGTTGTCGCCTTCGCGCGGATCGGGCTTGCCGATGAGGACGTCGACGCATTCGATATCGAACTCGTGGAACTTCTCCCGCAATTTTTCGCGAGCTTCCTTCTGGATCATCTGTCGCTCGTGGAGCAGTTCGAGCATAGTCTTCGTGTGGGCGATATCGCGGAAGAACGCGCTGAGCATCGGGTCGAGCGTTTGGGTGATCAATTTCTTGACATCGCCAAAACGCTGAATGACGCCCGGGGCACGCTCGTAGTCGATATGCACGATGACCGAGAGCGGGAGCAGTGGCTCGTACGCATCTTTCGTCACCAGGTCGATGGACTTGAGGCTTTCATCGTAGCGATGGGTTTCGCTCTTGCCCGTGATCCAGTGGAGGACGAAGTTCGTGGTCGGCACGAGCACGATGCTCCCGGCGTAGGTGTTGAAGGCGTATTTGCCCGGGCCGAGTGGCCGCTGGCGTACGCCGCGTTCGCCTTCGCCGACACGTTCGCCGTGGCGGAAGCCGGTGCCGGTGAGGTCGAGGCCCATTTTGCCGTAATAGCTGACGACGACGCCGACGTAGCCGATGGGGACGACGGTTTTCGGCATTAGCTGGACTGAGGCGAACCAGCGGTTGATGAAGTAGGTGCCGTCGGTGAGAGGCACGTACTGTCGACCGCGGCGGCCACCGGCGGCCAGGAACTGCTCGGGATCCTGGTAGTTGTTGTGATAGTTCGGCTCGCCGGCGATCGTGCCGACGGCGGGCGAAATGATTTCGCCCGGCTCGAGCGACGGGCCGTCGTGGACGGTGACGATGCCGATGCTATCGACCTTGTAATGGACGTCTATTTCGAGCGGATCTTCCGCGACGACACTGCCGCCGACGATGACGGGGCTGAAGCCGTCGAGTTCCATGAGCGCGTTGCGCCACTGGTTGATGGCTTGCCACTCACTCTTTTCGACGAGGTCTTGGAGAGCGTGGACTTTCGACTCGGTGATGACGGTGAATACGGCGAGGTTAATCGCGTAGACACCTTCGCGGAGGATTCCGCGTTGCCGACCGCGCTGGCCGGCGGTAGGGCCGGCGAGAAACGCGGCGGCGTTTTGGAAGTTGTTGCAGTCGAGGATGCGGCCGAGCGTTTGGCTCGACGGGAGCGGCTCGCCGTCGCGTGCGTACACGTAGCCGATCTTGCCTTCGGAGATTGTTACGAGCCGCACTTTGTGCACGGCGTACTGCCAGCGGAGGTAGCCGAGATGGATACCTCCGCGGAGGAGCGTGGCCTGGTAGCCGGCTTCACCGCCGAGGGCGATGATGCGGCCCTCGCCGACGGAGCCGCTGGAGGACCAGAGCTTTTCGACGATGCCGACGTAATCGTTCGGGATGTAGCGGATCGTCAACCACACCCAGAGGAGTGGGAGGAAGATCAGCAGGCCGAGGATTACGAGCGTGGCTGTCGAGAACTCGAACCAGATGTTTGTGGCTGCAAGGAGCGGCCATCCCGCCAAGAGTGTGGTAAACATCGCCATTTCCTTTCGTGTTTGCGCGCGACGAATCTGTAAAGTGAGCGGGCTGAATTCTTACGAATTCCGCTACGACTTTGAAGTACGGCGTGCGAATTGTTACACGCCAGAGGGTCGTGGTGCTTGTCGCCTAAGCGCGTTGGCGAAGAAGCCCTTCCACCGTAGCCGAACACAAGTTCGGCCTGCCGACGAGGTTAGCTGACGGGCTGGAGCTGGAAAGTGCTCTGATTCTTGCGGCGAAAGTTGCCGTTCGAATCTGCGCCCCGTGGAAAACTGGTTCGTAACAAACGTTGTCGCGAATTGTTTTCCGTTTGGTTCCCCCGTAGTCGCGTCTGGCGACGCGACATTAGGCTGCATTGGTTGTATTATACTGACGCGTGTAATTCGCCGGGCCGGTGCGAATATTGGTTCGGTCGCAAACGATTGGTGCGATTGCAATTGCTCAAAATGAGATTTACGGAAATGGCGTTGACGCAGTTAAATCGCGGGCGTTTTTGCGTGCTGGCGATCGTTCTCCTGTTTAGTTGTTTTCACTCGTTGGCATTAGCGGCGGAGTGGCCGGAGTTTCGGGGCCCGACGGCGGATGGGATTTCCACGGCGAAGAATGTGCCGGTGGCGTGGAGCGCGACGGAGCACGTGGCTTGGAAGAAAGCGATTCCGGGCGTGGGGTGGTCATCGCCGGTGATTGCGGACGGAAAGATTTATCTTACGACCGCCGTCGGCAAGGATTCTGAGCCGATTTCGTTGCGCGCGATGTGCATCGATGCGAACGATGGGCAAGTGGTATGGGATACGGAAGTGTTCAAGCCCGAAACCAGTGCTGCGCACGAGATCCAATCCAAGAATAGTTTGGCGAGCCCGACGCCGATCGTGAGCGGCGATCGGATGTATGTGCACTTTGGGCACATGGGGACGGCGGCACTCGATCTCGCGGGGAACGTGGTGTGGCGGCAGTCGTCGGTGACGTATCATCCGCAGCATGGGAATGGTGGGTCGCCATTGCTTACCGATGGCGAACTCGTGTTCAGCTGTGATGGGACGGAGAATCCCTTTGTTGTCGCGCTGGACAATAAGACGGGAGAAGTTCGTTGGAAAACGGATCGGAATACGAAGGCGACGAAAACGTTTTCGTTTTGTACACCGACCTTAATTGACGTTGACGGCGCGAAGCAAGTTATTCTGCCGGGGAGCGGGTTTGTCGGCGCGTACGATCCGAAGGACGGGCATGAGATTTGGCGAGTCAGTTACGACGAGGGCTTTTCGGTCGTCCCGAGGCCCGTGTTCGCGAATGGTTTGTTATTCGTGGCATCCGGTTTTATGCGGCCCGTGGTGTATGCGATCGATCCGAAAGGTGCGAGTGGCGACGTGACCGATACGCACGTCGTTTGGAAGCATGAGAAGGGCGGACCGTTGACGCCATCGGTACTCGCAACTGGCGAGGACTTGTATTTTGTGTCGGACAACGGCGTGGCGACGAGCGTTGAAGCGAAGACTGGCAAACAGAATTGGACGAAGCGGTTGGGCGGGGACTTTTCGGCGTCGCCCGTGTTTGCCGAGGGACGAATTTATTTTGAGAATGAGGCGGGGGTGACGACCGTTGTCAACGCCGCGAAAGAATATGAGGCGGTCGCGACGAACGATTTAGGGGAGCGGATGTTGGCGTCGCCGGCGCTCATTGATGGGGCGATGTTTTTGCGCACTGAGAATAACTTGTGGCGAATTGGGAATTAGCGGCAGCGCCCCGGACGGCGTGGCCGTCCGGCTATAGTGAGTTCTGCGCTTGCAAGCGTGTGGTTATTCTGCCCGGCCGGTGAGGGGGTCGATTTTTAGATCGAGGTGCTCGGCGTCTTTCGTGTAGAAGATGTAGCCGTACATCATTTCTTGGTAAGTCTGCTGGCCGTCTTTTACCGTGGCGGTGGGGTCGGGGTTAAACGGGTTGAAGGTCGTGTTGTCGAAGTGAGCCGTGCATTCGTACTTGGTGCCGGCGGGGAATTTCACTTCGCCGTAGGGCAAGTGGTAGGGCATTTGCCAATCGAAGTTGTAGTTGGGAATCATGAGGAGCGTGACGGGGTCGGCCTTCGGCGGATAGGCGCGATAGGTGGCGTCTTGGCCGCGGACGTGCATGTGGGAAAAGAAGCCGTAGAGTGTGACGTCGTCCGCTAAAGTCTTCTCGGCGCCCACCGGATAGTGGGCGGCAAACGGTGGAATCGCGAACTTCTGGTCTTTGAGCTCCAAGTAGCGAAGTTCTTTGTCGACGTTGTAGCGCGGGTAGCGGAAGCCGACGCGGAGTTTCGTTTTTTCCGGCTTGCCGTTCGTTACGAGGTGAATTTGCAGGCCGAGGGCGGAACCGGCGGGGATTTTTGAGGCGACGTTGTGGTCAAGCTCCATTGGGCCGACGCCTGGGACGTAGCCGGTGATCAGCCGGCCGTAAGATTCTCTGGTGCCGATCGGCATGTAGCCAAGATTAGAATGGTGAACGACACGTGGATTACTAGGCTGAACTTCGGCAGCTTGGATGTAGGTGTCGTGCAAGAAGATCGTGGGAAGAAGCGTGTACTTGTAGTCGACGTAGCCTTCGGCGGGGACTTCGTAGGTTTCGGGCGCTTCGAAGATAATATCTGGCTCGCCGAGTAGCCATTGTTTTCCGGCCCAGACGTCGGCGGAATTGCCCCGCAGCGACTCGGCTTCTGGTTTCGATGGTGTTGCGGCAGTTGCTGCAGACGGTGATGGCGAGTCGGTTGCCTCGCCGTTGCGAGCCCAGGCGACGAGCAGTTTTCGGTTGGCGGCTGAGAGGGTACGGTCGTTGGTGAACTTGCCGAAGTTGGGACTCGCGTACCAGGGCGGCATGCGACGCTGGTCCACGACTTCGGCGATCATCGAGGCGTTAGCGGCCACGTCGTCGTGGGACGTGAGCGAGAATGGCGCGGAGGTGCCGGGCTTGTGACAGCAGGCACAGTTCTTTTCGATGATCGGGGCGATTTGGTCGGCGTAGTTGATCTTGCCGACTGGCGTCGCGGGCGCGCTCGTCGTAATGAGGCAGCCTTCGACGGGCGTTTCGGGCGTGGCGATGTCTTTGTTGGAGAGCAGCGATTGGATCGCATCGGTTAGTTCGGAGCGAGTTTCGCCGGGTGTGGCGCCGCCGAGGTGAATGCTGTTGTCGATGCGGCCGCGGTAGCGGATGCGGAAGTCGGCATCGAGCAGGACGGCGGTGGCGGTGCGGTCGACGCAACACGCGGCGGCGCAGGTGCCGTCGATGTCCTTCACAAACGGGAACGGCAGGTCGTGTTCGACGGCCTGCGTGGCGATTTCGAGGATGGAGTCGTCGGAGCCGGCGTCGATGGCGAGGAACTGGACGCCTTGTTTGCTGAAGGTGGCATCGAGTTCTTTGAGGCGTGGTAAGTAACGCTGCACGATTGGGCAGGTGGTGTTGGTGAAGACGAGTACGAACGCGCGCTTGCGGACGGGGTCTTTGTCGCTGATGAAATCGCTGAGCGTGCGCGGGAGGTAGCGGATGTCTGTGAATTTGCAGGAGGCAAGTTTGTCGCCGATTTGCGGGTGCGCGTGCGAACTGGATTCCGCGGCAGTGGATGCGCCGTCGGCGTATGCGGCCGGAGCTATCACGAAAACGGCAAC
>DATBAY010000230.1:0-6317 GCA_036271295.1 Lacipirellulaceae bacterium
CGACTTCACTCGGAATGGGAGCGTAGGCTCAGAGGATTACGTGTGGTGGCGAAGCCACGGCGGGACGGAGCAGCAGTACGACGACTGGGTCGCGAATTTTGGGACGACGTTCAACCCGGGTAGCGCGATGGGTTCGGCGCAAGTGCCCGAGCCTGCGAGCTGTTTGATGATCGTGCTCGGCGCAATTGCATTTACCGCGCGGCGAAACCGATATTCGCGCCCACTCAGTGGTCGCGAATCGATTTGACTGGCTAGGATTGGCGGGTCATCTATTCTTTCACGCTCATCAGGAATTCCGCGTTGGACTTCGTCTTGCGGAGGCGGTTGACGAGGAGGTCCATGGCGTCGGGACCGTTCATTTCGTTGAGCACGCGGCGGAGCAGGCAGATGCGGCGGTGTTCTTCGGGGTCCATGAGCATTTCTTCGCGGCGGGTGCCGCTGCGGGCGATGTCGATGGTGGGCCAGACGCGGCGATCGACCAGGCGGCGATCGAGAATAATCTCTTGATTGCCGGTGCCTTTGAATTCCTCGAAGATGACTTCGTCCATTTTGCTGCCGGTATCGATCAGCGCAGTCGCGATGATGGTCAACGATCCACCGTCTTCGACGCGGCGCGCGGAACCGAAGAATCGCTTCGGGCGCTGCATGGCGTTGGCGTCGATGCCGCCGGAAAGGATTTTGCCGGAGTGCGGGCACTCGGCGTTCCAGGCGCGGGCCAAGCGGGTGATGGAATCGAGGAAAATCACGACGTCGCGGCCGTACTCGACCATTCGCTTCGCTTTTTCGATGACCATTTCGCTCACCTGAACGTGGCGGGCGGAGGTTTCATCGAACGTGGAGCTGATCACCTCGCAATTGGTGCCTTTGATTTGCCGCTCCATGTCAGTGACTTCTTCGGGCCGCTCGTCGATGAGCAGCATGATCACGTAGGCGTCGGGGTAGTTCGCGAGAACGGCCTTGGCCATTTTTTGGAGCAGGATCGTTTTGCCGGCGCGGGGCGGGCTGACGATCAGGCCGCGCTGGCCGAAGCCGATCGGGACGAGCATATCGACGACGCGCGTTTCGATTTGATCGCCGGCGGTTTCCATAACGATTCGGCTATCCGGGTGAACCGGCGTCAGGTCGTCGAAGAAGATTTTGCGCGAGAGCAGGTTCGGATCGTCGCCGTTGATCGCTTCAACGCGCAACAGCGCGAAATAGCGTTCGTTTTCTTTCGGCGGGCGAATCGTGCCGGCGACGGTGTTGCCGTTGCGGAGGCCGAAGCGGCGAATTTGGCTGGGCGACACGTAGATGTCGTCCGGGCAGCTGAGGTAATGGTAGTCGGGGCTGCGGAGGAAGCCGAAGCCATCGGGCAGGATTTCGAGCGTGCCCTCGCCGTACATCAGGCCCTTGAGCTTCACCCGCTCCTTGAGAATACGGAAGATGAGATCCTGCTTTTTGAGGCCGCTGATTTCGGGAATGTTCTCGGCTTCGGCCGTTTGAATGAGTTCGGGGACGCTCATTCGTTGCAGTTCGGCGATGTGGACGTTGCGGTCGCGGGCGTCGTCTTTGGCGATGGCCGCGCCAATGCGACGGACGCGCTCGGCGGCTTTATCGAGCTCTTCGGCGAGCGAGAGCGGTTCTTCGCGATCGAGCTCGGCGAGCAGCTCGCGATCGATTTGAGCATCGCCATTGCTGCTGTGAGGTTTCGCCCGAAAATGCATTGGGCGCGGGCGATTGTGCCGCGTATCGCGGTTCGCTTGATCGGACATGAATTGTGCGCTCCGTGAAGAGAAGAGCGGGGACGCGCGAGACGCGTCGACGGGTGGGGAACTAAGGAAAAAGATGGACTCGGAAGGCAAGCGCGAACGGCCGGCCGTGAGGTGCCTCTCTGGGGCCTATTATGTCATGCAGGTGCCAGCAATGGGAAGGCGAAAGTTTGTCGATTCGACGTCTTGACGGAAACTTAACGCGAGATCGAATGCTGGCATTTGCATTGAACACCGGCGGCGCGGCCGGGTTTCGAATTCGGATTTATGGAGTCGTCTCGCTCGGCGAGACGGGTTTTCCTCTGGCAGAGCGAGACGTCAACTAACCTTTCGGAATTTTGCCAATGTTTTCGGCCCAGAAATTGCGAACGGCAGTGCGGAGTTCGGCTTCGGTGCCGAAGTTTGGGAGGACGTGGGTGGCGTGGTGGCGTTTTTTGTCGACCGGCCATTGTGCGGCTTCGCGGTCGGCGAATTCGGCGGCAGACCAGCCGCGTTTTTTGGCCCGCGCCATGCGATTTTGGGACGGGACATCGACGAAAATGATGAAATCGCAGAGCGATTCCCAGCTGGCTTCGAGTAGTAACGGAGCGTCGAGCACGGCAGCGGGCTTATCCTTGGCAGCGAAATCGTCACGGAGCGTTTCGAGACGTGCACCGATGCGCGGATGCAGGAGACCTTCCAAGAACTTGCGATCGGCGGCGGCGGATTTGTCTTGAGCGAAGACTTTTTTCGCGACAGCGCGGCGATCGATATCGCCCTGGGGCGTGAAAACCGCCTCATTCCACCGCCGGCGTATGGCATCGCGAACATCGGGATCATATGCCAATACGTCGTGGCCGGTGCGATCGGCATCGAGCACAGCCGCTCCTAGCTCGACCAGCATCTGGCTAACGAGCGATTTGCCACTCGCTACGCCGCCGACAACGCCGATAGTTTTCATTCCGCCCACGGTTGGCAATCCGCCCAGTTCAAGCCTGATTTTACGTCGACCTTTAATGGAACCCTTAGCGCCATGACTGTTTGCATTTCGTCGCGGACGAGCTTGGCGAGACTATCGATTTCGCTTTCGGGCGCTTCGAAGACGAGCTCGTCGTGAATCTGCAGGAGCATTCTCGCTGGCGATTTCTCTTTCTTGAGCCGACGGTGAATTGCCAGCATGGCCAACTTGATCATATCCGCGGCGGAGCCTTGGATGACACTGTTAACCGCCGTGCGCTCGGGCAGCGTAAGCGGCTTGCGGCTGGGGCGGTCGGTGAGGAGTGTCAGCTGGTCGGGCGGTCGGACGCCCTGGACGGAACGGCGACGGCCGAGGATCGTCGAGACATAGCCTTTGCGGCGACAGTCGTCGAGCGTACTTACCATGAATTCGGCGACGCCGCGGTAGGTGGCAAAGTAACCGTCGATGAACTTTGCCGCATCGTCTTGTGAGATTCCGAGGCCTTTGGCGAGGCCGAATGGACTTTGGCCGTAGATGACGCCGAAGTTTACCGCTTTGGCGCTGCGGCGTTGGGCGGAAGTGACATCCGCGAGCGGGACGCTGAAGACCTGGCTGGCGACTTGGGTGTGGATGTCTTCGTCGCGATCGAACGCGGCGCACATCGAAGTGTCTTCAGAATAGTGGGCGAGGATGCGGAGCTCGATTTGGGAATAGTCGGCGGCGAGGAGCTTCCAGCCGGGTTCGCCGGATATGAAAGCCGAACGGATTTCGCGGCCTTCATCCGTTCGGATTGGGATGTTTTGCAGATTGGGGTCGCTGGAGCTGAGCCGCCCGGTGGCGGCGACGACCTGATTGAAGGAGGTGTGAACGCGGCCCGTATCGGGGTGGATCATCGTCGGTAGCGCGTCGACGTATGTGCTCTTGAGCTTTGAGTATTGGCGATATTCGACGATTTTTTTTGGTAGCGGATGCGAATCGGCGAGTTGTTCCAGGACGTCGGCATCGGTACTCGCGCCGGTCTTTGTACGTTTGACGATTGGCAGGCCAAGCTCTTGGAAGAGGACTTGGGCGAGCTGTTTTGGCGAGCCGATATTGAGCGGGTGGCCGGCGAGCTCCTCGATTTCCTGCTCCAAAATGGTGAGACGATCGCCGTAACGTTGACTAAGCTCGCCGAGACGTGCGGGATCGATTCGCATGCCGGTGAATTCGATATCGGCGAGGACTTCGATGAGTGGAACTTCGACGGTGTCGTTCAACTCGGCGAGTTCGAGTTCGTCCAATCGGTCCTGCAGAAGCGCGTGCATCCGCAGTGGGATATCGGCATCTTCGGCGGCGTAGATGCCGACTTTTTCGACGGGCACTTCGTCCATCCGCTTCTGATCGCGGCCCTTGCCGATGAGCTCGTCGATTTTGATGGTCGTGTGATTGAGATGTTTTTGGGCGAGGTCATCGAGGTTGTGGCTGCGACCGCCGGCGTCGAGGAGGTAATTCGCGATCATCGTGTCGAACGCGATGCCGGCAAGGTGGACGCCAACATTGCGAAGTACGATCGCGTCGTACTTTAAGTTTTGGCCTAGCTTGCGAATGTTTGGGTCTTCGAGCACCGGCCGGAGGGACTCGAGCGTTGTTTTGGGATCGAGGACGCGGTCTCCTTCCGGGCCGCGGACGGGGATGTAATAGGCTTCATTCGGCTTGAACGCGAAGGAGTAGCCGACGATTTCTGCACAGCGCGGCGAGACATGCGTCGTTTCGGTATCGACGCTGATAAGAGTTTGCTCTTTTAGCTGCGAAACCAGAGCCGCAAATGCCTCAGGGGTGTCTACGATTTGATAGTTAGCGTCCGCCGCCGTCGAAGCCGTTGTCGAGGTTGGCGCAGATGCGAGTTTCGCAAAACGGTCGGCGAAGGAGCGGAAGCCGAATTCGGCGAAAAGAGACGTAACCGCAGGATGGTCAAAATCGCCGACACGGCTGGCGTCCCAGTCCGCAGTAATGGGCACTTGCGTATCGAGCCGCACCAACTGGCGGGAAAGGAGCGCTTGGTCGCGGCATTCGAGTAGCTTCTTTCCTTTGGCGCCCGGGACTTCGGCAGCGTGTTCGAGGAGATTATCGAGCGTGCCGTAGGTTTCAAGAAGTTGTTGAGCGGTTTTGTTGCCGATACCGGGGACGCCGGGGACGTTGTCGATTTTGTCGCCGACGAGAGCCTGGAAGTCGACGACTTGGTCTGGTGCGACGCCCCACTCTTCGCGGAGCGCCGTGGCGTCGAAAATCTGATTCTTGCGGATGTTGAATACCGCTACGCGGTCGGTAATGAGTTGGCGGCAGTCTTTGTCTCCGGTGACGATGAAGCAATTGGCGCCGCGTTCATCGCACAAGCGGGCCAGCGTGGCGAGGACGTCGTCGGCCTCGAAACCCTCGCTGGTGAGGATCGGGATCGACATGGCCCCGAGGAAGCGTTTGATTTTGGGAATCTGCGTCGAAAGGTCGGGCGGCATTTCGCTGCGGTCGGCTTTGTAGGCTTCGTAGAGTTGATCGCGAAACGTGGGGCCGGAAAGGTCGAATGCGCAGATGAGCGCGTTGGGCTTTTTCTCTTCGATCAGGTAGAGCATGTCGCGAACAAAGCCGAAGACGGCGGCGACTTGCTCGCCGCGCGGGCTGCTCATTTCCGGAATGGCGTGGAAGACTTGGAAAATGAGCGAGTGGGCGTCGACGACGTAGACGTTCCACCCCTTGATATCGACCGCGTGGGGAAGGTCGTCACAGGGTTCGGTCGCCAAAGCGTTTTCGCGGGCGGCCGGAACCGTGTTCGGCGTTTCACCCTGCCCCGGCGTCGCCGATCCAGGACCGCGCTTGGAGGCCGACTTTCGGCGAACGTCGGAATCCGCGGACGTTGCAGCGGTGTCCAATCCGGGCAATGATCGTTGCTGAGAGCGGGAAGCCATGGAATACCGGGTTACGATTGTAGGCTTTGTAGCGGGAGGAGCACGGGAAATGGAGCGGGCTGCTGATGGGGCGGCCAGTTTTAACGTTGGGAACGACGCAGTTTTGAGTAGTTTCATCATCCTATACCTTTCGTTGACTCGCGATAATCCCCTGAATAAATTGGACTTAGGGCAATTAACGGTGCTGTTCTGGCACTTGGACGGCCGGCTTCCGCCGGCGGCTGCGGCTGGCAGTTTGCCCAACACCGCTTGAATGGGCAGCACACGACGAGGTATGCAATGGCAGCGCGCCAAGATCAAACTCTACAGATCTTTTTGATCGTTTTTATCTTTCTGTTTTTGGTGACGGCCGTGGTCGCGTACTTGGGCTGGCGCGGGTACAGCGACTCCGACCAAAAGGCGACGGCGTTGCAGAGCCAGCTGAACGACAAGACTACGCAAGCTCAAAACAAAGAGGCCGAGTTGGAGGATTTGAAGGCGGCCGTCGGATTCGGGCGTGGCGATAATGCCCCTGATGTGAAGAAGGCTGTTGAAGACGATATGAGTACCTACGGCGCGGGCGTAGCCGACAAAGAAAGCCGAACGTACCGCAAAGTGTTGGAATCCGTGTGGACCGAACTTCAGCAAACGGCGGCGCGCGAGGCGAAGCTGACGGCTGACATCAAAGCTCGGGACGCCCACTTGCTCGCGGTT
>DATBAY010000231.1:0-4722 GCA_036271295.1 Lacipirellulaceae bacterium
TGCGATGGGTTCACGCGCCGCATCCACGCGGGCGACAAAAAGCAAATTGTCCACGATCCTGGAAAGCCGTTCGCATTCGGCGACGGTGGATTCGACGATCTCGCGATAGTCGGCTGCAGTGCGATCTCGCGTGAGGGCAACCTGCGCTTCGCCCAGCATATTGGCGATCGGCGTTCGCAGTTCGTGCGCGAGATCGGCGGAAAATTGCGAGAGCCGTGTGAACGAATCGTCGAGGCGTTTAAGCATTTGGTCGAAAGCGGTTGCGAGCGGTTGCAGCTCGTGCGGCCATCCGGTGGAACCGATACGTTGCTTCAATTGGTCTGGCCCGATTCGGCGGAGTGACTCCGTCATTTTTCGAAGCGGCCGCAATCCGCGTCGGGTAACGACGATCGCAATCAAAGCCGAGGCCACAACGCCGCCGAAGAGAACGGCGATGAATAACAGAGCGAAATTCCTTTCAACTTGCTCGTCACTCGAGCGGTCTTGTGCCAACTGAAGTGTGTAAACTTTGCCAGCGGGATGCTCATTGAAGGCCACCAGAGAGAAAAGCTTTCCTGCGCTGCGATAATCCTTGCGAGTGCGAAGGGCTTCTGCCGGTTCTTGCCCCGCTGGAAAAATCTGTGTCGGAATCAATCGGTCCATTTGCGGTGTTTCGGCAATGGCGCGGCCCTGTGAGTCGAGAATCCTGATCCAATAAGGGGTGTGCTGACCGGCGCGGTGCGCCGTGACCTCTTCAGCAAGGATTTCGGGTCCGTTCTCGCGGAGATCCGCGCTTAAGGCGAACATTTTGTCGGCCAGAACTGAGTTGTCTTCGGCGACCGCGTGGCGCACAACAATCGAGTAAAAGATGCCAAGTCCGCATGCGAGCAAAAGGCCCGCCGCCAGCGTAAACAGCAGAATGAGCTGGAATGCGATGGAGCGTTGTTTATTCGTCCGGCCTGTCATGTTGAGCGAAGCGAAACATCTCTGGAGATTCCTATGAAACCAGCCCGGAAAATGATCAGAGATTCTTCGCTCCGCTCAGAATGACATTACAAGATGGCTTAATTTCATTGGCCATTCAGCGTCCTTTGAGAACGTAGCCGACGCCGCGAATCGTGTGGATCAGCTTCGTCTTGAACGGGTCGTCCACTTTCGAGCGCAACCGGCGGACAACTACATCGACGACATTTGTGTCGGTCGTGAATCCGACGTCCCAAACGTGTTCTGCAATTTCGTCGCGCGACACGACAGCCCCGCCTGAGCGAACCAGGTGCGCAAGCAGAAGGAATTCCTTTGGCGTGAGGTTCAGCGGAATGCCCGAGCGCGTGGCCTTGTGCCGCTCAGTATCGAGTTCCAAATCTTCGATGCGCAAATGTTCCGGCTGCTGCTGGGGAGCACGCCGCAACACCGAACGGACGCGGGCGAGTAATTCTGAAAACGCGAACGGTTTGACCAGATAATCGTCTGCACCAAGCTCGAGTCCTTTCACACGATCTCGGACGCTGTCGCGGGCGGTAAGAAACAAAATGGGCGTACGGACTTCATCGCGCCGCAGTTCCGCGACCACATCCCAGCCGTCCTTGTGCGGCAGCATGATGTCGACGATCAGAAGATCAAATTTGGTCGCACGTGCCTGTGCCAACCCGGTTTCGCCATCAGGCGCGACATCGACATCGAAGCCGGCTTCGCGCAATCCTTTGGCTAGAAAAGCCGCGGTTTTCTTTTCGTCTTCGACCACCAAAATGCGCATAGGGCTCATTGCCTATACGAGCGTGCGGCTCAAGCGCCAGATCGCCGTCGTGCGGGAGGCACGGCGATCAGCAACCCGGCGATAAGAAATGTGAGTGCCGCTGAGAATAAACAATATCGGCAGTACGCGTGCAGCAGAAACGCCTGCACATAGAGCAACCAAAGTGTCGTCAAAAACATCGCACCAGCGATCAAAGCAACAAATCTCGGCGCCCATGAGTAGCCGAACGCTGCGAATGTGGCGAAAGTGAACACCGTGAAATAGGCGAGCCCTCCAAGCATGGCCACCGGAATTCCGCCCAGCTTGCCATACGAACTGCCCAATACCCGAAAACAATCCGGCGAACCTCCGCAGCTGAGGGTTTCGCCTGTGAGCGCCTGCACGGTCAGATAAGTTGCATCGGCCAGACCGGCCACGGCGACAATGGCCACAATCGTGTAAAGAATGGTCCGAAATCGCGCTACGGTCATGCCTGCGGCTTTCCCGTCAACACTGCATTGATCGCAGCACGAATGCCTTCCGGGTTTTTATCCTTTGGGTCCACGGGCTGGCCGTTGATGTACAGGGTTGGAGTGACCTGAATTCCGAGCGATTGAGCGCGCGCATTATCGGAATCGACTCGTGCTTTGGCTTGTTCGCCATCCATGTCCGTCTTAAACTGATCAACATTCAGTCCGATCGTGCCCGCATACGATTCGAATAATTCGCGCGCATTCGGAGCCTTGCTCCAGGCCGCTTGTTCGCGATACAGAACGTCGTACATCTCCCAAAAATGACCTTGGAGCCCGGCGGCTTCAGCAGCCAGCGAGGCCTCCCGAGCGTGTTCGTGAGCGCTGAGCGGGAAATGCCGGAAGACGAGCCGCACGCGAGAGTCATATTCTTTCAGGAGTTCCTCAGCAAACCGGGCGAAACTGCCGCAGGGCGGGCACTGAAAATCGCCAAACTCTTCCAGTGTCACCGGGGCATCGGGGTTGCCCCGAATGTGCATTGATTCGGAGCCGCTATTTGCCGAGAGAGCCTTATCTTCCGGAATAGCTTTGAGTTGTGGACGCTTTGCATGATAGAGCATCGCTCCGCTCCCAAACGTGACCAATGCGACACCAACCACAATTATAAACGGCAGGTAGCGTTTCATGCGCGAGAGAAGCCCAGAATTTCGACGCGACAATTCCTTCGTCAAGTGCCAGCCCTGTTAAGATTCATTTTGTGTTCGAATTGTTGACCACCACGAAGCACCGCGAATATAGTGCGCAGTGAGTTCTCGCAACTTACTCACCGCCTTCGGGCTCATCGTCATGGCTGTTTGCATTTCTATCGGGCAAACTCCCGCCGCAGGAGAATCGGGGGTTGAAGGATTAATTACGATTGGTCCAGCTAATCCGGGGCCAGCCAGAGTTGGTGCTGCCGCTTCAACGCCGCTGGCGAACGCCACTTTTGCGGTGGAAAAGAATAATGGGGAGGTGACCTCTTTCATCACGGATGAGCAAGGCCGATTTCGAGTCTCGTTGCCGCCCGGCCACTACAAAATTTCCCTGAAGGGAAGGAAATCCAGCATCGGTCACTTCGGCCCCTTCGAAACTGATGTTGCGCCGGGCAAGATGACCAACGTCCAGTGGGAATGCGATAGCGGGATTCGCTAGACCCTTAAACGACTACGCGTTGCACTGTCGGCGTCGCCTAAAACGCAACCACGTCCAATTGCTACCATGGAATCGCGGGACTTTTCTGTGAACCGTGGCGCGTGTGGAACAGATGCTCTGCGGCCATAGCGGGAACTCGCGAGGTTCGCTCGCGAGTTCCCAGACTAATGAACAACCAGCAGGCCTTACGGTCGGGGCGGCGGTGTCGGACGAGGCCGTGGCGTGGGTGTAGGCCGCGGGGATACGCTTGAGGTTGCCGTCGCTGTGGCTGTAGCCGTAGCGGTTGCCGTAGCCGTAGATGTCGCCGTTGGCGTCGCTGTCGGCGTGTGAGTTGCCGTCGCAGTCGCTGTCGGCGTGAATGTGGCAGTTGCTGTCGCAGTCGCCGTTGGCGTGAATGTGGGCGTCGCCGTTGGCGTTGCCGTCGCTGTTGGTGTCGCTGTTGGTGTCGGCGATTGTCCTCCGCCACCGCAGCAGAAGCGTTCCGTCGATGCCGTCGGGAGGCCAGTACTATCGTAGCCGCCTGCCACCCAGATACGGCAGGTGCCGTCAGTGTCGGTCGGGAAATTGCGCCGCGCAGTCGCAAACGCCGGAACCGGCGTATTTACCGCCCAGGTGTTAGCGACCGGATCATAGGCGTCCACCTCGTTGGATGGATTGGGCGCGGTTCTTCCACCGCCCATCACGAGCATTTTGCCGTTGTAGTTAAGCGCCCGCGTCTCTCCTGTCGCTCGCGGTATGGCGGCAATCGGGCCGATCGTATTCGCCGCCGGGTTATAAACAAAGGAGTTGGTCGTATCGGTAAGAACACCAGCCGTAATATCGCTGCCCCCACCCGTATAGATGAGGGTGCCGATGGTCGTGGTGGGTATGTAACCCAGCGGAACAGGGAGAACAGTGGGCTTCTGCACCCAGGCCGCCGGCGACGGAGTAAACTCCCAGATCTGGTTTATCCCTTGCCCTCCGCCTGTGACGGTATCGAATCCGCCGAGAATGTACAGCTTGTTCTGAAACACGGTGAAGCCGCCTGGAATAACAGTTGTCCCAGCAGCCGGCCACGGAGCGGCCACTGGACTGATCGTATCCGTCAAAGGATTATAGCGGAAGACACGACCGGTGGTGACCGTGGGGGTAGAGACGACCGAGCCCCCCACACAATAGATATACGGCGTCCCGGCGTCGGTGAGCACGCCGCAAGCCACGTTGTTCACCAGGTTGTCGGGATAGGTGGCCGCCTTGGTCGTCCAAGTATTGGTGTTCGGATCGTATTCAAACGGATGAGTGAACTCGCTGCCCGCTGTGTCGGAGGAGCGCCCACCCATCGCATAAAACTTCCCGTTGGCCGGGAAATAG
>DATBAY010000232.1:0-6040 GCA_036271295.1 Lacipirellulaceae bacterium
ATATTGACAAACGATAAATATGGCTATAGTTTGGAAACATAAGAGCCACGCAAAGCTAGAGAGCACAGAGTCCACAGAGAGATGGCGAATCAACCTTCCGTGAACTCTGTGCCCTCTGTGGCAATAGAAGAGTGAGCAGCACCGATGAAAAGAAGCTCAATCCTATTTCTTCAGGCAGTCGTTGTACTCATCGGCATTGGCGTGCTTGCTCTCTTGCTGCGGGAACCTCAGATCGAGGGCGTGAACAAGGACGCCACGTTCTTTGAGGTGTATCTCAATTTCTTTATCGCGTATGTGTATATCGCGTTCGTTCCGTTTTTTGTGGCGCTCTATCAAGCGTTCAAGTTGTTGGGGTACGCCGGGAGAAATCGAGTATTCTCGCCAGAGGCCGTGAAAGCTTTGAGGACTATCAAGTATTGCGCACTAGCAATGATCGGTTTTGTTGCGGCGAGCGTACTTTTCATGATTGGCGGCGACCCGGAGGACCGGCCGGGAGGGACTTTCATGAGGATCCTCATTGCTTTCCCTTCGATCGTCGTCGTCACGGCGGCGGCGCTGTTTGAACGGATTCTGCAAAACGGGGTGGAACTAAAATCGGAGAACGATTTAACGGTGTAGTGCGAGCCGCACCGACATGTGCGAGCCGCATGGGGCGTGTGCGAGCCGCACGGGCACGGGACGTCTGCCACAGCGAATTTTTCCAGACGTAAACGGCGAAAACTCCGCACCAGTTGCGAGGGCACGCGCTCTAAACCAGCATGGCAATCATTATTAACATCGACGTCATGTTGGCGAAGCGGAAGATGAGCGTCACCGAGCTTGCCGACCGAGTCGGCATCACGATGGCCAACATTTCCATCTTGAAAAACGGCAGGGCCAAGGCGATTCGGCTATCAACGCTTGACGCGATTTGCAAAGCACTCGAGTGCCAGCCCGGAGATATTTTGGAATTCAAATAGAACTTGAGCGAATGGGTGCCAAGCGCGAGTCCCGCTTGCTTCCCGGCACGCCTTAGCCGAGCTGCTCGGCAAGTGCGACGATGATGCCCTCCGGTCCGCGGATGTAAGCTAGCCGGTACTTGTCCTCATACTGCATTTCGCCAATGAGTTCGGCGCCGTGGGCGCACAGGCGCGCTACCATCGCGTCGATTTCATCCACGGCAAACATAATGCGACGAATGCCGAGCGTGTTTACCGGCGCGTGCGGAGGCTCAAATCCGATCGCATCCGGTGTGTGGAACTTATCCAGCTCGATGCCCTGCCCATCGGGAGTGCGCAGCATTGCGAGGGTGGCTCGGACATCCTTGAGCCCGATCAGTTTTCCAACCTCAGGGCCTTCGACGGTCGTCTCGCCTTCGAGTCTGAGGCCCAGTTCGATGAAGAACGCCTTAATGGCTTCGAGGTCATCGACAACGATGAGGACGTTGTCCATCCGTTTAAGTGTCATATGCCGGTGAATTTGGGGGGCTGCTTGGGGGTGGGAGGCACGGTTTGATTGTAGCTCGGTGGATCCGGTCGTCGGTGCCCCTCCCTAACCCTCCCCGTCGATGGGCGGGAACCCGAAGGGAATGTGGAGTGGTGGCGCGAGCGGAGTATGGTTTCGTCCCGCCGGGGTTTTCAAGCAATGCACGGTGATTGGGGGCTAACGCCCCCGGCTAAGTTCTGTCGCCGCTTTGCGGCTGAGCTTGTCGAGCGAATAATTCTGGCAATGCGTCTACTTTCGCGGCGAATAGCAAAAAGGAGGATAGGAAAAGCGATGACAGGACCAGGATCGGGCGGCAATGTGGTTGCCGCGGTGTGTAGCCTCTTTTGGTCGGGCTTGGGGCAGCTAGTCCAAGGGCGGCTGCTGGCGGCGGCGGTGCAGTGCGCGATCGCGATCCCGTTGTGGTTCTTTTGGATGGGGTGGGTGATGCATCTTTATTCGGCGTACGATGCGGCGACGTATGTGCCGCCGGTGCGGACGTTGCCGTGAGAAGCGTCGCAGCATGCGCCGGGCGTGGCCCTGGGAAAGCGGTGGCTTTAGTAGGTTAGGAGGCGTTTGGAGCGGGAGCTTCCGATCCAAGGGCCGTAATGCTCTGGCCACTGAAAAGCGTCGCTTCGCCGCCCAAATTCGCTTATCGGTCGAAGTGTTTTCGCATTTCTTGCGAAAATAATCGACGGCGACGGCCCGCGCTTTAAATATTGGGGGTTAGGCAAGATTTTTCGCGCAACTTTCGCCCGCGATCGGCAAATCCCTAGAGGCGGATTTAACTCTTCAATTGCGTGGACGGGCGGCCACGCTGGGGCGGTTCTTCATTCGGTGGGCATTCGACTCGCTATGAAATATCTACAACGATTCTGTATCGGTTGGCGGCTCTTTTTGTTGACAGCTTCGCTTATGGTGAGCGTATTCAGCTCTGCCGCCTCGGCGACGGACTATTATTTCCAGACGGGTGGCAGCCTGAATACGGCCGGCAACTGGAATACTGCCCGCGACGGGTCGGGGACGCCTGCCGCGGACTTTACGACGGCGGGCAACACGTTTGTCATTCAAAATGGTCAAGCGCCGTCGCTCAGCAACAGCACGGCTTGGTCGATCACCGGCGCCGGTTCCGGCCTGTTGATTGAAACGGGCGGTGCCATGGACCCGGGAAACAACGATCCGGCACTTCCGCTGAGCATGCAAAGTGGCGCCAACTACACGATTCCCGCTGCGGCGGCTTCGTGGAACAATCTCACTTTTGGAACCGTGAATTCGGCCAGCACATTCACGGTGCTCGGCAGCGGCAGCACGAAGCCTTTAGTTGACCTGTCTTACGGAAACCTGGTGTGGAGAAACAACAACAATCAGTCGCCGCAAGGCAACTTGAACGTTTCCGGCACGCTCACGATCAACAATGCATCTCAACTTCGCGTTTCAACGGGCTCGCTCGCCGAGACGTGGAATATGGCCGGCGATATCTTGGTTCAAGGGACGAGCACGCTGAATTTTAATCCCGGTAACACAAACGGTAGCCTGGTTAATCTCTCGGGGTCGCTTAACGCGGTGAAGCTAAGTAAGAGCGGCAACGGCTCCGCGACGTTGGCTTTTGTCGGCAGCACGCCGGCGACGGCCACGTGGGGTGCCGTTACCAATACGACATGGAGCAACATGGCTATCACGGTAGCCAATACGAAGACGTTGACATTTGGTGGCGGGCTCGATGAAGGAGCGGGCGCGTTCACAAACAGCGGAATTCTGAACATCGGCAACCAAGTGCTGTCCGGAACCGGCGGAAAGTTCACGCTCGCGAGCGGCGCCACGATCATTACCTCGAACGCGACGGGGCTCGACGGCTCGATCACTGTGACGGGCACGAAGACGCTCGACCCGGCCGCCAACTACGAGTTTCGCGGCGCGGCCACCGGCGCGACGCTGCCTGCCACGGTAAACGATTTGACGATCAACCGCGCGTCTGGCGATGTCGATCTGCAAGGCACGGGCACAACGCAAACGGTGAGCAACAGCTTGAAGGTGATGAGCGGCAACCTGAATGCCAACGGTACGCGTACGCAGATTCAGGTCGGCGGCAACGGCGATGCAGTCGTGATGAGCGGCGGCTCGCAAATCAATAATAATGCGACCGTGGCGATGACCGGAACGGGCGGTGTGCGGTTCGATACGACGAACAGCGGCACGGCTACGATTGCGGGGACGGTGGACCTCGGCGCTGCGACGCGTGATTTCAACGTTGCTGACGGTGGGGCCGATGTCGATATGGATGTCAGCGGACAGCTGACGAACGGAGCTATCTCCAAGTCGGGCGGTGGTGCGCTGAGAATCAGTGCGGGGCAGAGTTTCAGCAGTGCCGCTACGGTTAATATCAATGGCGGCACGTTGCGGGCAGACAATCCGACCGGCAGCGCAACGGGCGCCGCGGCGATCGTCGTGCACGGTGGCGCGACGCTTGGCGGCACTGGCGCCGTGGCGGGCTCGGTGGCCGTGAATTCGGGCGGCCACTTGGCGCCAGGCAACAGCATCGAGTCGCTGAATATTGGCACCTCGGGCGCGACGCTCACATTCAACGCTGGTAGCAACTTCGACTACGAAATTAAATCGAATAATAGCCTCGCGGCTGCCGCCGATCTCGTGAATTTGACGGGTGATCTTAGTATCAGCTCGACCGCGGCGATCAACTTTGCCGATCTCGCTGGAATGGCGGCGGCGCTACTTCCAGCCAATACGAAGTTCACTCTGATCGCTTACACGGGCGCCTGGGACAATGGAACATTTGCGTCGCAGGCAAACAACAGCGATGTGCAGATCGGCCCGAACGAGTTTGTGCTGCAGTACGACGACCTCACGGCGGGTGTGAACTTCCAGAGCGAAGTGGCCAGCGGGTTGCACTATGTCACGCTCACGGCCGTTCCCGAAGCGTCTGCTTTCTTGTGCGTCGGCGTGGCGGGACTGCTTGCCGGTGGGGCGGTCGCTCGCCGCAAACTTGCCAGCGTCTCGAGTCGTTTACGTTCTTAGGCGGGCGGCGTCGCTAGGAGCAGAATTCGAGGCTGCGTTGCAATTCGCGTACGAGCGGCTGTCAGTGTGCGGACGGCGCCGCAAATCGCTAGAGCAGTTTTAGCAACGGTGTTCCGATGGGTGCCTAAGGCAACGCCCTAGCTCTTCTCAATACTCTGGGGCGTTGCCCTAGCCACCCAGTACGAGAACTTGAAAAACGCTATAGCGAATGCAGAACCAATGACGCTCGCCCTTCCAGTCTGAGGGCGTTTTCCGCGGGGCACGCTTTGCGTTACACTTCGATACATGTGGCCGAAGCGTTATTCCATTCGCGGATTGTTGTTGCTGACGGCGTTTGTGGCCGTGGCCCTCATGTGGTGGCTGCAGCGAAACAACCGGGCTACGATAACCGGCCGCGTTCGAGTCCAGGTGAGCGGAGAGCGGGCTTCGATTGTTAACACGGTGACGGGCGAAGTGGCCCAAGGGGGAGATTAAGGTGGTCGAAAAGACCCAGCGGCGGATCGTCGATCTAATCGTTGTCTAGGTTTTGTCTTTTGTCGTTAACAGCGATAGCCGCTTGCGGCCGCGGAGTTCAGACGTGGTTTCGAGGGAAGTGTGGAGCGATGCCGGCGGCAATCGCTGCAGGGCGCAGGCCATCAGCTCGATCCCGAACATTTCCTTGATCGCTGATCGTGCCGCGACCGATAGCCACCATCGTGATGAACACAATTGCCCGGAGGTACTCGCAATTCCCCGGGCTATTGCTTCGAAGCTTTATAACCGGCTTTTTCTGCTTCGGCTTCTGTCATGTACTTGCCGGATTTTGTTTTTCCGTACCAGCGGCTGCTTTCTCTGTGGTAGAGCTTGGTTTCGAGGTTGACCCAGACCATGCCTTTCGAGGGCGGAGCAACAGCCGGCGTGCCGTCGACTGTGATAAGCGGTTTGACTTTCTCGATGAGGACAGCCGGAATTCCTGCCTTCGAAAGATCGTCGACGGATTTGTAGGGACGGTTATCAACGATTTTCTTTGAGTAGGCTTCGCCAATGCCGGGGACTTCCTTGAGCTGCTCTGCCGTGGCTTTGTTGACGTCGACGAGAGCGGGCATCTTATCCGGGGTCGCGGGGTTGATGGTCACTTGACTCGCGACAGAATCGGAGGTCGTCACTAGCGGGCGAATTTTCGCGATCGTGGAGGCGGGGATGCCGGCCTTGGAAAGATCATCGATTGATTTGTACGGACGCTTTTCGATGATCTTGCGGGCGTAGGTAGGGCCGATGCCGGCGACGGTTTCGAGCTCCGTTTCGCTGGCCTTGTTCAGGTTAATGAGCGCGGTTTTAGAATCGACGACAGCAGGCTTCGAGGATTTGGCGGTGGAGGCGCCGGTGGATGTTGGTTTATCGCTGTTGGAAGTTGCTTTCGTGTCCTTGGCTGTTTTGTCGTCCTTCGCGGACGACTTGCCGGTTGATGCCGATGTGGATCCTTTGTCGCCCTTCGTATTCGACTTATCGTCTTTGGCGGTCGACTTGTTTATTGAAGTGCTGGCCGACGATTTGTTCTCTTTCGCGGCAG
>DATBAY010000233.1:0-8565 GCA_036271295.1 Lacipirellulaceae bacterium
AGGTGCTCGCCGAGACGATACATGCCCGTGCCGGCATCGAGCACAACACCTATCTCGGGCAGCATCATGCACGCCGTTTGGCGCCGCGGAGTGGGAAAGTAACCGCCAGTTCCAAGAAGGACGAGCTTCATGGGGGCGCTAATGCTCCGAGAACGCATTATAATCCTGCCAACGTGCGGCCGGCGATCGAGCCTGAATTTAGCAGGCGTTGAAGGGTACAGCAACGTAGTTATCACTGTAGGGACAAAGCGTTTATGAAGACGTTGCAGAATTCACGACGCGTCATTGCGTGCCTGGCCCTCGTCGCGCTCGGCGTGCCCGGCTGCGAGAAGAAGGAACTGCCGGTCGTCACGGTGTATACGGCGCTCGACGAAGAATTCTCGAAACCGATGTTTGAGCAATTCACGAAGGCTACGCAGGTTGAAGTTCGATCGAAGTACGACGTCGAGTCCACCAAAACAGTTGGTCTTACGGAAGCGATTCTGGCGGAGCGGCAGCGGGCACGATGCGATTTATTTTGGAACAACGAAATCCTCAATACTTTGCGGTTGGAGCGGGCGGGGCTGCTGAGGCCTTATACCCCGCCAGGGGTTGATGCGTTTCCCGCGAGCGTCCGTTCGCCGCAGGGGTTGTGGTACGGATTTGCCGCCCGCGCGCGGGTGCTGATCGTCAACACGAACCAGGTGCCTGAAGAACGCAGGCCGAAGTCGATCGTGGATTTGACAGATCCCCAGTGGCATGATCGCTGCGGCATTGCGAAGCCGTTGTTCGGCACCACCGCGACTCACGCCGCGTGTCTGTTTGCCGCCTGGGGCGACGATAAGGCGAAGGATTTTTTCCGCGAGGTGAAACGCAACGCCAGGATCAAGTCGGGCAATCGGCAGGTGGCGGAAGCCGTCGGGGGTAACTCAATGGCGTTCGGGCTCACGGATACCGATGACGCGCTCGTGGAATTGGAAAAAGGGTCACCGGTGGCAATCATCTATCCCGATCAGGGGCCGGAGCAACTCGGCACGCTGTATATTCCGAACACGCTGGCGCTGATCAAAAACTCGCCGCATGAGAAGGAAGCGGAGAAGCTGATGGACTACTTGCTTTCGGCGGACGTCGAGGCGCGACTTGCGGCGGGGCCCAGCGCGCAAATACCGTTGCGTCCGGGCGTTGCGGCTTCGAAAAAAGTGAAGACTCCCAAAGAGGTTCGCGCCATGAACGTGGATTGGACGGCCGCCGCGGCGAAATGGGATGCGACTGCGGAGTTTCTGAAAAGTGAGTTCACGGCTCCGTAGCCGAGGCAGGGCCGTTTGCCGCTTGATGGACTTTCTCAAACGCGCGGTATAATCACGTTGCTTTTGGAGGTAGTTCGGACTGCAATCCCACCGCGGAGGGTCTCGCCATGGCTCTGCAAGATACCGAGACAGTTGAGAACGTGAAGCCGGCTCTGGCGGCTGCCAAATACTTTGTGCATGACTCGAGCTCGATGGCGTTCGAGTTTGGCGCCGCGAGCGATATCGGATTGAAGCGCAGCGAGAATCAGGATCACTATATCGTGCTGCGCCGCACGCGCACGCAGCAGTTGCTGCTGACGAACATGCCGACGGAGAGCCTCGGTTTGCCATCGGACGAGACGTATGCGATGGCGGTGGCCGACGGAATGGGCGGCAGCGGCCGGGGCGGTTTAGCGAGTCAAATTGCGCTTCGCGCCGGGTGGGAGCTCGCTGGCCGCACCACGAGTTGGGTGATGAAGCTCGAAGATCTCGATTCCGCTGAGTTGACCGAGCGGATCGAGGGCTTCGTCTACATGCTGCAACAAGCATTCGTGGATGAGCACTTGTCGAATCCAGATTTTGCCGAGAGTGGCACGACATTTACTTCGGCTTATTTTGTGAACACCTTTGCCGCGGTGACGCAGATCGGCGATTCTCCCTGCTTTTTATGGCGGGAGGGCACGATGCGACGGATCTCGGTCGATCATACGATCGAGCAGGAGTTTATCGCGTCGGGCGTCGCGCCGGAGATCGCCGGCAAGTTCAGCCACATGCTCACACGGTGCTTAGGATACGAATCGCAAAACGCCCGACCGGACGTCCACTTCATTCGACTCAAGCCGAATGATCAGCTGCTGATCTGCACGGATGGCCTGACCGATATGGTTAGCGAGCCTAACATTGCTCAGTGCTTGGATGAATCCCCGGTAGCGCAGGCGGCTTGTGATCAACTGATCAAACTGGCGCTCGAAGCGGGTGGAAAAGATAACGTGACCGCCGTCTTGGCGCGAGCGAAGCAACGGTGAAGTTTACGCTTTAGAGAGCGCGGCGGTGCTTTTTCGGAGCCCGGCGTCCGGGGGGCAGAGGGCGCGGCGGTTTCGGCTCTTCCGGCGGTTTTTCAGTGTCGGTCGAGTCTGCAGTAGGCAAAGGCATAGAACGCGACGTGGTCGCCACCGTCGTAAAGCCTTCGATTTCGTCGCGTTTGAGCAAGCGATTGATCAGCATTTCGATGCGTGTCAGTTCGCCGCCTTCCTCGGTGGTCACGAAAGTGTAGGCGATGCCTTCGCGCCCCATGCGGCCGGTGCGACCGACTCGATGCACGTAGTCGTCGGACGACTGAGGTATATCGAAGTTGATGATGTGCGAAATGCTGCTCACATCGATTCCGCGGCCGACGACGTCGGTTGCCACTAGTATAAGCACTTCGCCGGCGCGAAATGATTTCATGACACGATCGCGGGCGCCTTGCTGCATATCGCCGTGCATCATGTCGGTGCTGGGAAAATGCTTTGCCAGGCGGCGATGTATTTTTTCGACGCCACGCTTCGTACGGCAGAAGACGATGGCCTGTTCCGGTCTGTCGCGTTTAACGAGCTCGACTAATAGATCAAACTTCTGATCTTGTTCGACTGTGAAATAGGACTGTTCGATCGTGTCGACGGATTTGGTCTTGGGCGAGAAATCCATGACCTCCGGGTCGCGCATGTAGGTGCGAGCGAGCCGTTCTACGGGCGGCGCGACCGTAGCGCTGAGCAACAGGGTTTGACGCTCGCGCGGGCAGCGGCGGAGGATTTTTTCGATGTCGGGTCGGAAGCCGATGTCGAGCATGCGATCGGCTTCGTCGAGGACAATAATTTGAATTGACCGCAAGTCGAGTGCGCCGCGACCGATAAGATCGATCACGCGGCCAGGTGTACCGATAATGACGTCGGCTCCGCGTTCGAGCTTGGCGATTTGGCCACGGATCGGTTTTCCGCCATAGATGGCCACACTATTGAGTTTGAAACCGTGGGCCAGCTTTTCAAATTCGTCTTTGACCTGTACCGCAAGCTCGCGCGTGGGAGCCAGCACCAGGGCTCGAGGGGCGCGGTCTTTTTCGCCGTGCTTAAGTAATTCGATGATCGGGATCGCGAACGCGGCCGTTTTGCCAGTTCCGGTGCGGGCCTGGCCAAGCACATCGTTGCCTTCCAGGGCCCGCGGAATTATTCCGGCCTGGACGGGAGTCGGCTCTTCGTAGTTCGCTCGTTCGAGCGACGCCAACATCGGATCGGACAGCCCGAGTTTGCTAAAACCAGAAGAGGTGCTGGGCTTCGGGCGTTCTTTCTTTTCCGTAGGGGGCACTGTCAAAAAACGCAGCGGTTTGAATTGGTTCGAGTGATAGCGTTGCAGAATATCGGCAATTGGGTCGCTGAGACAAGGCAAACAGCGGCAAATTGCCTGCAATTTCAGTATAGCAGGCGAGGGGCTCGATTACTCTGGCGCAAAAAACAAACCGGTTGGCCGGGCGACTAAGCACGCCGGCCAACCGGTTTTTGTCTTTGTTTCAGTCCCAGAGAGCCGGCCGCAGGCCGATTCTTAAGCCGGATTACAGCTGGGAAGCGGCCGACGGGGCCTTGGCGGCCGGCTTCTTGGTCGACTTCTTAGCGGCCGATTTCTTCGCAGCGCGGGCCTTTGGCGATTTCTTCGCGGCGGCTTTCTTGCCAGCGGCCTTCTTCTTGGTCGACTTCTTAGGGGCTTTCTTAGCAGCCTTTTTCTTTGCCATGGTAAGTGGCTCCTTCCGTTGTAGCGCCCGCGTACATCACAGTTGGTCAATCCCCCGGGGGCGCCGAGAATCGGGGAGAGACATCCTCAGAACAAAAGTTTGGATAAGCACCGCGCGAAAAATGGCATTCAGTCGGCGGCGAGTTTTTCTTAGTTGGGCTCTTACGTTTGCGGCTCGAATGAGCTCATTTCGTAGTTGACGCGCGCATTGAAGCAAGTTAGCGGTTAGCGCGTCAAGGCGAATCCGGTGATAATCGCGATTCTTACAAGGTCGAAATCAGGTCCATCACCACCGTGCAAAAGTCAAAATCGACGATTTTGCAACGCAGCTATTATCGACCTGCCGCGGAGAGAACTGAATTCGAATCGCGAGATTCTATTGCGGCCGCGGTGCGATTTATACTTTCGCGTGGCGTTGGGCCCAGTCGCAAAGAAGTATGAATTGCCGGGAAAAATCGTGTTCTTCGAGGCCCAGTGGGCTTTTGAAAAAACTTCCTAAATGAGGCAGGACGCCGACTTCTTTTTTTCGCCGCGACAGTTCGACGAACCGCACGAGATCGAGAACGAGCGGCGCAGCGAGGAGCGAATCGCAGCCTTGCCAGGTGAGCTGCAGCGTCATCAGAGTGCCCAAAAATCCTTTGAAATGGATGTGATCCCAGGCCGTTTTCCAATCACCGAGGCTGCGAATGTACTCGATGGATACTAGCGTTTGCGGATCGTAGCCGAGGATGCTTTTGACCAATTGGTTCTTACTTTTAACTTTGGAAGCTTTGTTCGCCGGATCATCGAGGACGACGCCGTCGAGGTTGCCAAATATATTGTGACCGACCCAGCTGAGAACCTCCAAATGTCGAGCGGCGAACATGGGTGCCAGCACGCTTTTTAGCAGCGTTTCGCCCGTTTTTCCGTCCTGGCCGGCGGTGCACGTTCCGCGCAGTTTGGCGAGGTCCTGAATTGCCGCCGGAGACGCCCCGAGAGACGGCGTGAAGTTGACGTATGCCATGCCTAAGTCAAACGCGGCGATTGCATAGAGCGAGCTGGCAGGGAGCGCCGTAACCGCTTTGTCTTTTAATTGGCGATCGAGCTCTTCCCAACGTTCTGGCAGCCGCAGGCTCTCGTTCGCGGGCTCCGTGGACGACACATTGACCACGATCACGCGGTCGAGTTTCGACTCCTCTTGAAACGCTTTTAAATCGCTTTGCAGGCGTTTGATCGTGTCTGTCGCCGTTTCGGCAGCGAATTTTTGCATGTTGGGGCAAGCGAGGCCGCTAATCGTCGAGCCGCAATTGGCGAGCGTGCCGCCGCGAATGCGCGAATCAGCTGCCTTGAGCTCGGCCTCACATGCGGTAACGATTGCCGTGTCGAAAACACGGCTTTCCTTGTGAAGCCGTTCCAGAGATTCGGCAATGGAACCGCTGCGGATCTCATGCCCGCCGACGACGAACGAATCCCATGGCAGGAGATCCAGTCCAGTGAATTGCGGCAGCTCACTGACGAGCCCGATCGAATCCGTAAGGCCTTTTTGGAGTGCGATGAGACCGAGCGTCGCAGAGGCGGCGACGCCTCCCCGCGCACCGATAAACCAACAGCCAATACGAGGTGGGGACATGATTGGGGAGGGAGAAGACTGAGGGGCCGCGACGCAGGCCAGCTCTCATTTCGTTAGAAAGAGCTGGGCACTTGGAACCGAACTCCGCGGCTCCTATGATTGTCCCACGGGTGGAGTTGGGGCGTCAAGTTACGCCTGTGCCGGCTGCGAACGTTCGGGCAAGCGGCAGCCCTGCCATATCGAATTCGATTCTGATCCTCAAAGTCTCCGCTTTTGTAGCCATGTTTGAAACCGTCCAGTCCGCCCCGCCTGATGCCATCCTGGGACTTTCCGAGGCTTTTCGCCAGGATCCGAACCCCAAGAAGATCAACCTGAGCGTCGGCGTATTCCAGGACAACACCGGGAAGACGCCAATTCTGGAGTCGGTTCACAAGGCGGGCCAACTCGTGCTCGAGCGGCAGAAATCGATGTCGTATTTGCCGATCCCAGGGTCGCCGGCGTATGCGGCAGCTGTACAGCAGCTGCTCTTTGGCAAGGGGCATGAAGTGGAAGCGTCGGGCCGGGCCGCGACATCGCACACGCCGGGCGGCACGGGCGCGCTGCGGGTTGCTGCCGATTTCATTCATAAACAGATGCCGAAGGCCACAGTTTGGCTCACGCAGCCGACTTGGCCGAATCACCCACAGATCTTCGCGGCCGCCGGCGTGCCGACGAAGAGTTTTCCGTATTTCGATCCGAAGACGAATAGCCTGGCGTTTGATGAGGCGGTCGCTGCGATTCAGAAGATGCCCGCGGGCGACGTCGTCATGTTGCATGGTTGCTGCCACAACCCCACGGGCATCGACCCGACGGTGGAGCAATGGAAGAAGCTTGCCGACGCTATCTATGAATGCGGTTTGCTGCCGCTGCTGGACTTCGCCTATCAGGGGTTTGCGGATGGAATTGAGGCGGATGCCATCGGGCTGAAGGCATTTGCGAGGCCGGGCGCCGAGCTGATCGTCTGCAGCTCGTTCTCGAAAAACTTTGGTCTGTATTGCGAGCGGGTCGGTGCACTAACCGTTATTGCGAAAGATAAGAACGCGGCTAACGCGGTGCAAAGTCAGGTGAAGGTGTGCATTCGCTCGAACTATTCGAACCCGCCGGCACACGGGGCCGAACTCGTCGTGACGGTGCTGAGCGAGCCCGAATTGCGCAATTTGTGGGAAAAAGAAGTCGGCCAAATGCGCGATCGCATCAATGGCATGCGGACGTTGTTGGTGAATACGCTTGAGGCGAAGGGCGTGCCGGGCGACTACTCGTTCATCACGCGGCAACGTGGCATGTTCTCCTTCTCGGGGCTTACTCCGCCGCAGGTCGAGGCTCTAAAGACGAAATACGCGATCTACGTCGTCGGGTCGGGCCGCATCAACGTGGCAGGCATTACGGATCAGAACGTTGGTCCTTTGTGCGATGCGATCGCTGACGTGGTAAAATAAATGCGGCCAGTTCCAATTGTTTGCCGCCACTATGTCTTCGATATCGCTTGCTCCTCTGTCCTGGGATAGGATGATCCGTGCCGTGGAAAAAGTTCGCGCACGACTCGATCGGGCTGTAGCCGCACTGGACGCAGCTGGCATTCCCTATGGAGTAGCTGGTGGCAACGCTGTCGCCGCGTGGGTATCGCGGGCAGACGAAGCCGCTGTTCGTAACACGCAAGATGTTGTTATTCTCTTGCGGCGTGCGGATCTGGAACGAACAAAATCCGCTCTCGGAGCCGCAGGATTTGTTTTTCGACATGTGAAGAGTGTCGACGTGTTTCTGGATGAAACGAATGCAAAAGCCAGGGATGCTATTCACATTATTTTCGCCAAAGAGAAGGTTTCAACCGAATATGTGACCGAGTCGCCGGACGTGACGGAAGTTGATACGACTGGACCGTTTCACGTCGTCGATTTAGAGCCGCTGGTGCGAATGAAACTCACTTCTTACCGGCTGAAGGATCAGGTTCACTTGTTGGACATGATCAACGTTGGATTGATTGACGCGACTTGGCCGGCGCGATTCACAGAGCAACTTGCATCTCGACTTCAATTGCTATTGGACAATCCAGAGAGTTAAAGTTCGCGAGCCCGTCATACGTATTTGGCAAGTGGATGGCTGACATAATTTCTTGCGAAGATGTGGGGTATCGCCAAAACCACATCGACATTCTGGCCCACATCACTTGGCGTTTGATGCATAACCAGCACTGGGCCGTGCTGGGGCCCAACGGTTCAGGCAAGACCACGCTGCTTAAGTTAGCATGCGGTTACCTGTGGCCGACGAGTGGCCGCGTGCTGCGGCTTGGCGAAGAGCTGATTGATCTCGGCGAATTGCGACGTAGCATGGGGTGGATCTCGTCGAGCATGATTGTCGACATTCCGCCGACCGATACAGCACTTGAAACCGTGGTGAGTGGTCGGCTCGGGCAGTTTGGTCTCAAACGATTTCCCGAGTATGGACCGACAGAGACCGATTTTCGCGATGCTCGAGATGAACTCGTGCGGTTAGGCTGCAAGTCGCTGATCGAAAAGCCGTTTGGCGTTCTGTCGCAGGGCGAGCGGCAACAAACGCTCATCGCACGAGCGCGGATGGCTCGACCGTTACTGATGGTTTTAGATGAACCATGTGCCGGTATGGATCCGGGGGTGCGCGAGCGATTTCTGGCTTGGCTCAACGAGCGGTTGATGCAGCCTGAGACACCGACCGTGGTGCTCGTTACGCACCACATCGAAGAGATTGTACCGGGAATTCAGAATGTGCTGGTGCTTAGCGAGGGGCAAGTTCATGCCGTCGGTCGGCCGCGCGAGGTCGTCACCAAGTCGACGATCGAGGCAGTCTACCAGACTGGCTTGACGCGAATCGAGCAAAACGGCGGTCGGTTGTGGCCGATTTGGGGCTGAGTATCGCTCCCAGATGCACTTTCTTGTCGTTCAGGCCTCCTTGCCGTGCGCGCGATCTATTCCGGCTGCA
>DATBAY010000234.1:0-4243 GCA_036271295.1 Lacipirellulaceae bacterium
CTTGGACTCGGTCTTGTCTGCGACGATCCGCTTAGAGTTTTTGATCGCCTGGAGGATGTTCATGTCTTTGTCGTCGCGATCTTCGGGCGGGTCGCGGCGAAGATTCACACGGACCTGGCTTTGCAGCTGCTGTCGCTCGTCATCGTTCAAAAAGATTGGTTCGTCAATAAAATGCCACCAGGGGCGGTGGAACTCGGTCACATCCTGGTGGTTGACGCCGCCTTTGGCGTCGCGAACCTGGTCGGGCCAAGTAGCCGCGTGTGCGAAGACCCACTCATCTTTCTCACGATCGCCTTTGCGCTGGATTTCGCGTGGCATTTCGCCTTGAAAGTGAGAGCTGAATCGCGGGTGCTCACGAAGCAATTCCACGGCTTTCGCTTTGGTGGCCGGATCGAGCTGATCGTACGCAATGAGCGCGACGATCATGTGCCCGGGAGAATTCCAAGCGAGCGCAATATGCGGTGCACAACAGAGGGCAAGCAGCAGGCTTGCCACCAGAAAATTGTGGCGGCGATTCATGACGTCTTAGAAAGTGGGCGTGACAGAACTCGAATCTGTGACCTCTTGCATGTCAAGCAAGCGCTCTAACCAACTGAGCTACACGCCCGGGAATGCGGCAGCCGCAGTTGACGACCGGACGCCGCACGTACCAAGTTCGCCGTCTTCGAATCTGGAACAAGGCAGCCTTGTATGATAGCAAGGTCCGCTTTTCGCGGTAGGCCCCTATTGGAAGCACCTTTTGCCATCAATTCCAGATCACGGACCTTACCTAGTTCCCTTAACTTTACGTCGTGAGCGTAATTCCAAAGTGTGCAATGACTTTGATCCGAAAAGTGCCCTTGCCAGCGGACTAGCAGTTCGATGTAATCTTGGATTCAAGCGGCAGGCGCGGCGGGAAAATGCGCAGTCGAGCGTTCGGATTTAACTGGCGCTTCACGGAACGTTCATCTTGAGATGCATTTGGCTCGTCGGCACGGTTGCCGCGCAGGGTGCTTGATCTGGATGATCGAACGCCATACTACTCTTTTCTGTTTGGAATTATGTTCGGCACAACGGTTTCAACTCGCTGGAATTGGCAGAAGCTATTTTCTTACGGCGAAGTCGTGTGCTTTGTATCCGCTTGGGCCATTGGTTTGTTGATCGCGATGCAGCCGCAACAGCCCAACCCGGAAGCGTCGGCCATTCGCACCTTCGCTTCGGCAAGCGACTCGCTAGGCGTTCAGGCCAAGTTGCGCAAGTACGAACGCACAAAATAAAGCTTCGCTGGCCCGTGAGGGTCGCGCGCTAAGCCGGATCTGCGCCGGCGGCTACGTGATCGGCGGACTTGCCGTTCGTATTGGGCGGCCTCGTCTCGTCGGTTGCAGCGATGTCGTCGCGTACATCCGAGGCATGGCGCCGACGCAGATAGAGCTTGATTGGAACTTCGCTGAATTCGAGGTCGTCGCGAAACCTGTTCAGCAGGTAACGCTGGTACGTTTTTGAAATCAGCGTCGGGTCGTTCACGAACAGCACGATCGTCGGCGGTTGGATCCCTACCTGTGTGGCGTAGTACAACTTGGGTTCGCGATTGCGCGCAGCAGGCGGTGAATTGCTGCGCACCGCGTCGCGGAGCATTCGATTGAGCTGACCGGTGGAAACACGCGCTCGCGACTGCTTGAAGAGCATTTGCGCGTGATTGATCAAAGCCTTCACGTTCTTGCCCGTTTGACCCGTGATGAAGGCGATTGGCGCGAATCGCATGGTGCCGAAGGAATCTTGCAGATACCGGACCCATTTACCGGTTGGCATCGTATCGACGAGCTGATCCCACTTGTTTACGACGAACACGCACGGCTTGTATTGCTGAGCGATATAGTCGCAGAGTTGCTTGTCGACTTTGCTGATTCGTTGCGTCGCATCGAAGAACAACAACACAACATCCGCGCGGCGAATGCTGCGCTGGGCGCGATGCGTGCTGTAAAAATCGATGTCCGTTTTCCGGCTCTTGGGGCGGCGAATGCCCGGCGTGTCGATCGCGATAAATGGCTTCCCATCAAGCTCGAACCGCACGTCGACGCTATCGCGCGTGGTGCCGGGTACCTCGCTGACGATCATCCGCGGCGCGTTTACCAGCGTATTGATGAACGTGCTTTTGCCAACATTGCGACGACCGACGATCGCCACCTTCATGTCCGGTTCCGTGCCGCCTTCGGCCGCCTCGTCTTCCATGGCGGGGGGCAGCTTCGACACAATCGTATTTAGGAGCACCGCCCGATTGCGGTTTTGCAACGTGCTGACGCGCAGCGGTTTG
The DNA here is from genome assembly GCA_036271295.1 of Lacipirellulaceae bacterium. Taxonomy (GTDB): domain Bacteria; phylum Planctomycetota; class Planctomycetia; order Pirellulales; family Lacipirellulaceae; genus JABDGM01. The sequence continues at coordinate 2,291 of DATBAY010000234.1, forward strand.
CCGGAGCCCAGTCGATAGAATTCCTCCACTTGGGCGTCGAATCGGTCATCGTCCGATTTGTTCGCGATCAGGATGATCGGAACGCTGACCGCGCGCAGTCGGCGGGCCACGTCTTGATCGAGCGGCATCATGCCCTCGCGGGCGTTGACAACGAACAAGATAACGTCTGCCGAATCGATAGCCAGATTGATTTGGTCTTCGATGTGCCGCGTAAGATTGTCCATGTCGGCGATGCCCATACCGCCGGTGTCGACCAGTTCGAAAAAGCGGTCACTGTGACACATGAGATGTGTCACGCGATCGCGGGTAACGCCGGGCTGATCATCGACGATGGCGATCCGCACGCCGGCTAGCCAGTTGAGCAGACTGCTCTTCCCGACGTTCGGCCGACCGACAATGACAACTTGAGGTACACTCATGGCAACATAACCAGCTGGCGCGCGGCGATAATTATGCCGCGGCCAAATCAACAGCGCCTAAGTCAAACGGGGACGGCCTCCGAGAGCCATCGGACGGACGGCACAGAATCCGAGGGATAACTGCCCGCATGCTTCTGGGACTCATCATACTTCGGCGGGAGACACGGGTGTAGCGGCCGCAGTAGGGCGAGACGTTCAGAGTTGATTGCTTAGCAACCACTTGCGGATGACAAAATCTTGCCTTTCTGCCCCTTTGCTGCGGGGGCAAGTTGCCTACACTGGCAGCACAGCCAGCGCAGATTATCCAAGCATGTCCGATACAGGCTTAGGAATTACCTGCCATATATTGGGTGAAATCGGGTTTCATGACCACCGAGGATCGAATCAAACTGCGACGAGTCGTCATCGACCGGCTCGATAGCTGGCAACAAGCGGGCGTGCTGCAAGTTCCGAAGGCTGCTGCAAGAATTGCTTCGGGCGACATACCGAACCACCCGTCAGAATTCATCGAGCCGCGGAAAACTCAGAGAGAAGCAGAGAGCCGTCCTGCGCTACCCACCGAAAAGGCGGAGCCCGAGATCACGCAATCTACAAAGGAACTAACGCCCGCAATGGCGAAGAAATCTGGATGGCAAGCGGAGAAAACGACTTCACTCTTCGAATCTCCGAAGGCTGCCGCAAATAGTCCCGCGGGAATGACGCTCGAGATTCTGCAGCAACAGGTGGCCGGGTGCACCCGCTGCAACGAGCTTGCAAGCACGCGTACGCAGACGGTGTTCGGGGTAGGCGATCCGCACGCACGGCTGTGTTTTTTGGGCGAGGCGCCCGGCGCCGACGAAGACAAAACCGGAATTCCATTTGTCGGTCGCGGTGGGCAATTGCTGACGAAGATCATCGAAGCGTGCAAGCTCAAACGTGATGACGTTTACATTCTGAACATGATCAAGTGCCGGCCGCCCGGGAATCGCAACCCACTTCCGCATGAGCTGAGCAACTGTCGCGGCTATCTGGAGAGTCAGCTCGACCTGATTCGACCGGAGTTCATTTGTTGTTTAGGCGCTGTCGCCTCGCAAAATTTGTTGCAAACAACGATTTCGATCGGCAAGTTGCGGGGCAAAGTGCATTTGTTCCGCGGCGTGAAGGTCGTGTGCACATATCATCCGGCGTTTCTCCTTCGCAGTCCCTCGTTTAAGAAAGAAGCATGGGAGGACATGAAGTTGCTAATGCGCGAGATGGGCGTCGATTTGTAGGTAACGCTTTTTGAACGGAGGAGTCGGCAGGTCAGAATTCTACGATCATGATTTGGGAAGTCTTGCTCATTCTTGTACTTATCTTGGCGAACGGGTTGTTCGCCGCGGCGGAGATTGCGTTCATTGCCGCACGCAAAGGTCGACTCGAACAGCGTGCCGAAGAGGGAAATCGTAACGCGCGCCGCGCGCTCGAGCTCGCGCGTAACCCCGATCTTTTTCTTCCGATCGCGCAGATTGGCATGACTTTGGTCGGGGCATTGGCAGCTGCGTACGGTGGGCACCAA
>DATBAY010000235.1:0-9535 GCA_036271295.1 Lacipirellulaceae bacterium
TGCGTTGTGAAGCAGTACAGAAAACGCCCCTAGTAACAAGCTGATGATCGTAATTGCGAAGAGCAGGCTCCGCAAACTAAACCGGCGCGAGCGGAGCGAACGGCGGGCGTACCAGGCAGCCCACGGTATCGCGCTCAGAGTCATCCGAGTTCCAATCGCTGCGATGACAAAGAATGCAAAGGCCTCGATCATTGACCGACGGACGCCGGCGTGTCGGCGATATTCAATTTTAGCTCATCGGAATTGCCTTTGAGTTCGGGGGCATACATTGCCGAAGCCCTCGTCGGCAACGCGCTGAAGCGGCCTGGGATTTCCGCGCGCATGCGGTAGGTGATGCTGTGATTGCCGCGGGCGAGGTTGTGCACGAAGAACGAGACTCGGTTATCGCGTAGCTCCATGTAGGCGCCGAGCGCGTTGCCGTTGTAACCGCTTTGCAGGGCGACGGGTTCGCAGCCGGCGGCTTTCATGTCTTCGAAGAGGATATATTCGTAATCGTTCTTCGAGTCGACGATGAGCTCGATTTCGAGCAGGTCGCCGCTGCTGACCGCGCCGAGGTCGGGGATTTCTTGGCGGTCGTATTTTTCGACGCGCTGGCTCACGGCCTGGCCGCGGCCGCCGGCGACGTCGATCTTTTTGTCCGCGGGCGTCAGTTTGTAATAATGTCGCTCGACTTTGAGTTCCAGACCGGCGTGGCGGATATTGTCTTCCAGCGTGAAGTTCGAAAGGTAGCCATTCCAATACAGCGGGCCGGTGCCCGATTTGCGAATTTCAACCGTGTGGGAGCCGGGTGCGAGGGACTCGCCTTCGAGGATGAACGCGTTATCGAACGTGAAGAGGTTTTCGGAGGTGATTTTTTCCTCTTTGCGTTTTTGGCCATCGACCCACACTTGAACAGTGAGGTCCGGCTTATCCTCGCCGGTGGCCTGAATGTATTCGGCCAGCGCCTCGATGACGAGTGCCGTATCGCGCGTGCTGTTCCAGTACGAGGAATTCTTGCGGTTGTTGATGAGGTACTTCACGAGGCGCGGCGCGATTTCGCTTTTCGGCTGAGTCGCGGCGAGGAGCTTCAAGTAGTACGCCTCGGCTTCATATTCGCTGCCGTACCAGTACCACCAAGTGTTCGGCGGAATATTCAAGTAAGCGGTTTGGTTTTCGTTGTCCTCGACGACGAACTGGCCAATGTTGCGCATCACCATTTCCAGCTTGTCCGTGTCGTGCTGCTTATCGAGCGCGAGGCCGTACATGGCAAGCGCGTAAACGCCGAGTTTCGTACGATCCTTGAAGAGCCGGTCGCGCATCGCGTCGTCTTTGACGTCGGAGTCGACGAGCACCATGTAGACCAGCGCGTCGAGATTGTCGGCGTATTGCTTGGCCGGTTTTTTCTTGTCGATGGTGTTGCCTTTGTGGTCGACATTCGCCAGGTGGCGGAGTTCTGTTTCCTGGTAGCGATTTAGCCAGCCAAGGCTGCGGTCGAGGACGCCCGGAATGAGCGCGACGCCGTTTTTCTGAGCGACTTGCAACCCGTGAACGACCGTTGCTGTCGTGTGGGCCGCGGAATTTTCACCCCAGCCGCTGAACCAGCCCCAGCCGCCGTCGCTGAGCTGCATTTCTTGCAGTCGATTGACGCCCGCTTTGACCATCTTCGTGAGTTCGGCTTCGTCGAAGACGGGGTTGCGTTTGTATTGCTTCCAGCCTTTGGCACGGTCGGCCGCATCGCCGATTTCCTGGGCGTTAAGGTTCGTGCGCTTTAGCTCGATTGCTTTGAGGTCGAGTTTCATTCGCAGCAGCGTTTGCTGCGTGATGACTGTTGGCAAAAAGCGATTCAGTGTTTGCTCGGTGCAGCCATAGGGATAATTGACGAGATAGGGCAGGGCGTCGACCATCGCGCCGGCGAGCGTGGGCGAGTAGCGGACTTCCAGCCGCGTTTGTTCGGCGCGCCGCTCTTTAGGCACTTTGACTTCGAACGTGCCCATGGGATCATTGCCACGGAGCGCGCCGGAAAAGCTGTCCATCTTGAGCATGCCGTGGACATAGACGGGAATCTTCATTTGCACGGCGTCGGATTCTTCGTCGGTCAGGGCGAGCATGCGCATCACGGCCTCGCCTTCGTGGAGCACTTTCACACGCCAATCGACGCGTTTTTCTCCACCAGCAGGAATTTCGACCGTGTTTTCGGGCGCGGTTGGCAGCTCGAGTGTATTGCCATCGAGCTCGAGCCGGACTTTGACTTGCTTCGAGGTGGGGAGATAGTTGTGGACATTCGCGGTGAGCACGACTTCATCGCGCTCAACAAGGAACCGCGGGGCTTGCATCCGCACGATGACGTTTTTGCGAGTGACGGTTTCGGCCGTGGCTTCGCCGACTTGCGTGCCGCGACCCATGGCCCAGCCGCGGATTTTCCACGTTGTAAGGTTTTGCGGCATGTCGAACTCAACTTCGGCGGCGCCGTCTTTGTTGGTTTCGAGCGCGGCGGACCAGAGCGCGGTATCGGCGAACTCGCTGCGCACCGTGGGTTCGGCCATCGCGGACGCGGCCTTGTTCTTGCCCCCTTCAGCTGACGCAGTTTTAGATGGCGCTGCCGCCGCGCTCATTGGCGCGGCGGTAGGCATGCCGAGAGCTCTGGCGCCGAAAGACATATTGCGTTGAACGCCAACGCCACCGTTCATGGCGCCTTCGAAATAGTTGACGACGCGATCGCTAAATTCATTTTCGAGGAGATTGCCAAACACGCCGAGCGGCTCCATGCCCGGTTGGCCGGGAATGGCTAGATTTGTGAACCAGTGGTCGAGATTCGTTTCCAGATACGGGCGATGCTGGCGCCGCCATTTCCAGAAAAACGCTTTGATGTCTCCGACGTTCGAGCCGCCGGAGATGTATTCCACGCTTTTGTCAAACACGGAGATTACGGTCGAGCCGACGTACGGCTTGCCGGCGGCATCGGTAAGTTTGACCGTAATTTTTGCATGCTGGCCCGGTTTGAACGAGGCCGCGGATGGAACCACTTCCATGTTGAGAATGCGCTTCGCCGGAGGCACGTGGATTTCGCAGACTTCCGTTCGCACGCGGCCTTCCGAAACCGAGACCGCTTCGACAAAAAAGTTCGGCATGTCTTTGGCGGTCACGCCGATATCGACGACCGTGCTTTTGCCCGCCAGGGTCAACAGTTGTGGTGGCAGGTAGACGCCGTTCGACGGACGGACGAACAGCAGGATCGTGGAATTGGTGTGATTCGCATTGATTTGCAGTTGGACTTTGTCATCCGGCGCATATTCGTGCTTATCGGGGATGATCTCCAAATCGTTGAAGCGGAACTCGCTGCCGTCAAAACCTTCACCGATAATCGTGAAGAGGTAGCCGCCTTCGATTTCGTGGCCGGCTTTGTCGGTCACGCTGTAGGACAACCGGAACTGCCCTTTCTCCGAGGCTTTCAGTTGAATTTCGGATTTGCCCTCGGCGTTGGTGGCCAAAGTCCAGGCGTGAACTTCGGTTTCAATCGGCTTGCGATCGGGCTCGGGGCCGTAGGTGATCTTCAGCAGGCGGAGCTTGCCGGCGCCTTCGACGGGTTTGCCATCGATGCGGCGGGCCGCAAAACTCGCGGTGATCGAGTCGCCCACATGGTAGTAGCCTCGATCGATCCAGGCATACACGTTAAACGGTTTGCGGGAGACGAGCACGTCGCCTTTGCCAACAATCGTGCGCCGCGATTGGTCGACGACTTCGGCTTGGATTTCGTAGCGGTGGTCTTGATCGGGATGCAGGTCTTTCGCGACCGACGTATCGATCTCGACTTTCACCGTGCCATCGGCGCCGATCGGGACCTCGCGCTCGGCGATGATCTCCGGCGGCGCGACGGGGCGGATATACCACCACGGTGACGGCCGCTGGCATCCCCATTCGTTCCAGCCCGGGTACCACGGGTAATCGTTCCCCAGCCAAACGTAGCCCGCGCCGTAGAGCCAATCCCAGGGGCCTGGCGGAAACCATTGCGTCGCATGCTCGGTGCGGGTGACTTTGTACTTCACCGTGGCGTTCGTCACGGGCGAGCCGAAATAGTACTTCGCGTGGATCGTAGCAGTGATTTTGTCGCCCAGAGCAACCGGATCGCTCGGAGCGTCGACCGTCACTTCGTACTCCGGTTTCTTGTACTCCTCGACGCGGAACGTGCCGCCGCCGCGGTTCACGACGTTGATCTGGTACTGGCCGAGTGTGGCGTCCTCCGGCAGGTCGAATTTGCCGGCGATGCCGCCGTAGTTGTCACTGGTGAGCGTATCGCTATAAACCTTTTCGCCCTTGGGATTGTGAATCTCGACGGCGAACGATTGATGAGCGAAGGACGATTTGTCTTCGCTGTCGTACTGCGCCTGGGCAATCCAAAATTTGAATTGCACGGGCTGACCCGGCCGATACACGGGACGATCGGTGATGGCGAAGGTTTTGACCTGGTTGTAATCAGAGTCATGCGTAGCGCCACGCCAAATGTTGTGAAAGCCGAGATACGCGAGGCGACCACCGGGCGCGGTGGCGGTCACGATCCACTGAAATTCGCGGTTGGAGTTGTCCTTCGCGTCATCGGGAACCGGCAAGTCAACCTGCCCGTTTTCGTCGGTCGCTTCGGCGAAGTGTTTGGTTTCGACCTGATAGTCGTTGGCATCGACATGCCGCTGACGGTAAGCGAAGAATTCGACGTTCGCTTTGGCGATTGGCTCGCCGGTGACCGCATCGGCGACGAAGTAGAATGACTTGTCCGCCATCGGCTTGCGAAGGATGGCGGTATCGGAGAGCCACAAAATGATCTTGGGCGTGTTGCCGCCGGCGACTTTTGCGGTGACCAGGTACGCGCCCGCTTTTTGCAGCGGAGTCGTGACGGTGATTCGCTTGTCGAAATGCTTTTCGCTCGGCTCAAGATCGAGTTTCCAGCTGGCGACCTCTGCGCCGATGTACTTCTTGCCGTTCTCCTGGACGAGCCGGTAGCCAAGGTCGGCAATGTTCATCTGCTCCCAATCGAGCTGCTTAGGCTTCGATTGAAGATAGGCTTTCACATCGGCGAGTAGTTGGCGAACATTGATTTCATTCGCCACGAAGTCGACATGCTTGGCATTGCGAAAGCGGAAATCGACCGTCGCGCCGCGGCCGGCTGGTTGCGACATGGCCATTTCGAATTGTGCCCAATTGCCGACGACTTCATCGAGCTGGCGGCGGAATTCTTCGCGGGCGTCGCCCGAGGCGCGGTCGGCCGCGGTGCGCCAATATTCCGCGGCGCGCGGATACTGCCGTCGATTCTCGAAAAGTTGCGCAAGGCTGCGCAGGGCGTTGAACTCGGTCTCCGTCGGGCTTTGCTTGGCGGTCGAATCGGCAACCTGCTGGTAAAGCTTGATAAAGTTCTGATCGTCTGGCAGTTTGAATCGTTTGGGGCCGGTCGCCAGGCGGGCGCTAGTTTCATCCTCGGTGAGGGTGTCGACCGCCCAGGGGCCGGTTTTGATGTCCGGCGAATCAGAATCCTTGGTTGCGGGGCCACGTGAGGGAAGCACGCGGAACTGAACCAAAGTTTGAACGCCGAACTGCGATTCCAAGAACGCGGCACGAGTCATGCGCTCGTCGTTGCGCAACGAGTCGTCCCACTGGACCATCGTTTCGAGGACCCACCGCCAGCGTTCGCCATCGTTTTTGGCGGCGTCCCAGCTCGCGGGTACGGAATAAAAGATGGGATTGCCGTCCATATCGACTGGCGCGCCCTGCGGCGCGCCGGCGTAGCCCCAACCGTCTTCGTAGTCCGGAAGTTGATCGAGATCGGTGAGGATTTGCAGCCGCCACGGTTGGCCGAAGGCGAGCGCCTCGGCAAAAGAGCGCAGCATTTTTGCGGGTTCGTGTTTGTCGGTGGCCGAGGCGGCCAGCGTCATCGCTTTGCGGTAGAATTGGATCGCACGGACGCGGTCGCGGTCGGTCGCTTGCACTACCTTACCGCCGCCACGCTGCTGACCGCGATGGAACTCCCCGCCGATCATGTAACCGTAGTGGGGCCCGGAAATGAACGACTTCGCGATGGCCGACAGCATTTGCCAATCGTTCTTGTGGGCGGTGGCCGCGTCGGCGCGGAATTTGTCGATTTCGTTGACACGGTTCAGTTGTTCGAGGCATTCGATGGCGGCATCGTAAGCGCGGGTCGCATCGTCCGGCGACGTGCTTTTGTTCAGCACGAGCGACCGCAGGCCGTCGTAGGCGTCCTTGTGGTTGCCATCGGCGTGCAGTTTCAGCAGGTCGTTCAATTGCGGCGCGTTGCCCTCGGAGTTAGCAGGCGTTGCCAAGGCCAGCGGCAGGAACCCGAGGAAGGCCAGAATTAAGCAACTCAAACGCAGCATCGAAGCGATCCGATCTTGGTCACGAATATAGATTTCCCACAGAATTCGGCCACCGCCTTGCCCCTTGTTGTACGCATTACGGCAGTGGGCGGTCCACACTGTTTTTGTGGGCGTTGCATATAGTAGTCTTCTCGCTCCGCGAGAAGAAAATCCTCGTGCAGTGCGAGAGGGCTACATTTCGACGATTTTACTGCCACATAAGTTCCCGTACGGCAGCGCAGCGTGCGGTGCAGCCGCGACATCGCGAAGCAACCGAGGTTGCATAAATGCAACGTGGTCGGCGACGAACTTGTCGTGCTAATCTTCGTAAAGCCTGAAAAACGCGCGAAAAATCGACTTTCGCACGCGGAAACTCGCGGCGGCACGGCGGGTGCTGCTAGAGCAGCCGTTGGATCGTACGATCGGCTCCCGGCAGCAGTGGCGGGCATGGCCGATCGCTTACTGGGTCGGGGTTTTCACGCTTATGTCGCCGGCATCACGCGGAATCTCGTTTCACGAATCGTTGGTCTACAGCCTGCACCGCTTGGCCGATGCCGCCGTAATTTTTCTCGTGGTTCGGCTGGCGCTGACGCGGACGGAAGCGAGCGGCTTGCCCAATTTTCTGACGATCTCCACCGCCACGATTTTGGTGTACCACATCGTTGCCGAGCTGAGCGGGCTGTACCGCAGTTGGCGCGGTTCGCGGCTTCGGCGCGAAATCGCGTGCGTCCTTCTGACTTGGTGCTACACGGTCCCGATTCTGCTAGGTATTGGTTTGTTGACACAGCACAACGCAGTGTATGCGTACGAAACGAAAGTCATCTGGATCGTCGCGACGCCGCTGGCGATTGCCGTGGCCCGCGTCGCGCTTCGTAAAACCCAGCAGCGGTTGCAGGCCCGCGGCTTCAACATTCGCCGCTACGCCGTTTGCGGGGTGAATGAGTTGGGGATTCAGTTGGCCCGCAATATCGAGCGGGCGCCGGAAATGGGGCTACGGCTCGCGGGTTTTTATGACGATCGACCGAACGATCGAACCGTTGCATTGCCGGAAGAAGTAGGACAACACGTAGGTGGATTGGAGGATTTGGTCTACCGCGCCCGCCGCGGCGATTTCGATATTGTCTACATTACATTCCCCATGCGGGCCGAGGAACGGATTCGAAATGTGCTGGCGAAATTAGGTGACACAACGGCGAGCGTGTATATCGTTCCCGATTTCTTTGTATTCGAGTTGCTGCACGCTCGCTGGACGAACGTCAACGGGTTGCCAGCAGTCAGCGTGTTCGAAAACCCGCTGTATGGCGTCGATGGCCTCGCCAAGCGGACCGCCGACGTTGTGTGTGGTTCGCTGATTCTGGCGGCCTTGGCGCTGCCGATGGCCGTGATCGCCGCCGTCATCAAGCTGACTTCGAAAGGCCCGGTGTTTTTTCGGCAACGCCGGTACGGGTTGGATGGCCGCGAAATTCAGGTTTGGAAATTCCGTTCGATGAAATGCTGCGACGACGGTGGTGAAGTTCGCCAGGCGACGCGCGATGATGACCGCGTGACGAAGATCGGCCGCGTGTTGCGGCGTACATCACTCGACGAATTGCCGCAACTGTTCAACGTGATCGAAGGGAGCATGTCGCTAGTCGGGCCGCGGCCGCATGCGAGTGCTCACAACGAGCAGTACCGCTCGTTAATCGATGGCTACATGCTGCGGCACAAAGTGAAGCCGGGCATTACCGGGCTGGCTCAAGTGAGCGGCCATCGTGGCGAAACCGAGACACTCGACAAAATGGAGCGCCGCGTGGCCTGCGACCACCAATACATCCGCGAGTGGTCGCTGTGGATGGACGCCAAGATCCTGGCGAAGACGCTGCAGGTCGTGCTGATGCAGCGAAACGCGTACTGAAAGCCAAACCGAGGGCTATCGCCCCGCGGCGGATCAATCAGCCGGAACGCGTTAGCGTCCGGTTTCCGCAAATTCGTTCTTCTACGCTACTTAAATATGTTTGGATTGTTGGCCGCGTCGAACTCGCGGGCAGTATAGCCGTTGTTAAGTTTCAAATTCGTGTAGGTGTAGCTTTCTTCCAGGAGCGGTTCGCCGCCCTCTTGTTCCGGCCACGAATAGGCGTCGAAGTGGATCGGGACCTTCAGCTCGTTATCTAAGAACAAACGAGCCGCATGGAAGCGAAAGTCTTGTCGTGGGACCGGGTGCACGACCTGAATCATGGTCGTCGAACGGTTCGCGATGTGCGTGTTTGGATCGGTCGTCACATCGCACTCGGCAAACTTAGTTTCGGCTTCCCACATTTTGCCGAGCTTCGTGCACAGGTTGCGGAAGCCGACGTCAGTAATCGGGTGCTTCTGACCACTCATGGCAAGTGACCCGTTCGGATCGAGCGGCATTTTGCCAAGCATGCGTTTCATGCCGGCTTCTAGGACGATTAGCTTTCCGGAGTTCTGGCCCTCGACATAAACGACTTCGCGGCCGGCGTAAGGTTTCAGGAACGACATGTACACGCTGAACGGCTGGTGCATGACTTTGAGCAGGATGAATTGCTTGTCGCCTAACTCGCCGTCGACACGCTCTTGCTTGACGAGCGTGCAGTTGTAGTCGTGGACGTCCCGATCAATCGTCTCCGCGGTGCTTTTCAAGACACGCAAGACCGGGGCCAGCGGATGTTCGCCCTGTTTTTGCGTTAGATCGAAAACTGACTTCGCGACCGCGTTATTCGCGGCTTGCTGTGTAGCGGCAACCGGAGTGGCGACGGTGGTTCCCTGGGCGGGTGCGGATGACTGGGTAGGTTGTGTGTCGGTCGTCTGACGAACGTTCGGATCCGCCAGCCGCTCCACGGCTTGGGCTGCGGTTGGAACGCCGGCGGCGATTGCGATCAACACGGTCAAACTATAAAAACGGTTGGAGAGACGCTGAAACATGATTTGGTCTCCGGCACGACTAGGCGGGGAGTCAATCGGGTGAGAACGTGGTAGGCTGGGATGCGATCGACGCGACGGAAAGCTTTTGCGGCGTCAATCAACCGAGGTTATCGGCGACGTCCCAATCGGCAAGTAGTACGAATATCGTAGACAACCGGCGTTTTTGGCGGAAGGGATGTTTATTGTGCCAGCAACTGAGCTGAAAGTCGGACGAATTGTCTCAGCGCCCTTCGACGAAAATACCTATATCTCGCATCTTACCGGGCGAAACGACTGTG
>DATBAY010000236.1:0-2892 GCA_036271295.1 Lacipirellulaceae bacterium
GTACTTTTTGTAGATTCTCTCCAGCGTGCCGTCGCCAATGGCTTTCAGGATGGCCGCGTTGATCCGCTCGCGCAGTGCCACATCGGCCGTCCGAAAATAGGCGACGTAATAACCAGGTTCGAGAGGCTCCCCAACTTCGTGCAATTTCGGGTACTGCGGCCCATAGAACTTGACGATCGGCACATCCTGCAAGGTGGCATCGAGCGTACCCTGCTCGACCATGCCCATAACCATGGTGATCTCGGGCAACTTCAAGAGCTCGACCGAGTCGCCGAATTCCTTTTCCATGTAGCGTGCGGCGGCGGAGCCTTGCAGCACGCCGACGCGCTTGCGTTTTCCGCCAGGCTTTGCGCGCAAGTCGTCCCAATTCTTGATCGAGGCATCGTCCGAGCGCGCAAGAAGCTGAAGCTTGTAGATGTAGTACGGTATGGAGGAGGAAGTCTCGCGTTCGCGCTCGGCGGACCATTCGTAGCCGTTGAGAACGAGATCGATGCTGCCTTGCTTCAACTTTTGGGGAAGCGTTTCCCATTCCCATTGAACGAACTCCGGCTTCACGCCGAGTTGCTCAGCGAGGTAGTCGACGAGTTCGTACTCGAAGCCGATGAGTTTGCCATCCGGCCCCTCGTAGATGTATGGGCCGCCGCCGCTGGCATCGCCGCCCCAGCGGAGCGTGCCGCGCTGCTGAACTTCTGCAAGCGCGTCCGCGTGCTCTGTAGCGGCGAATGCAGACAATGGAAGCAGGCACACTAGCAACCAAATTCGCAACAGCATTTCTTCGCAACTCCTGCCGGCGAGGGAACCAACTGCGAATCGCAGCCGTGAACGTAGCGACAAAACGACGGGAACCTCCTGAGAATACTGAACTGCCCGACGCTAGCACAGCCACACCCAAGTTGACCCAACCGAGAAACCTGCGATACTACGCCCCCCGTATCTGCCGGCCGTAGAAGGCAGGCCCACTCCTGCGGCGACCGTCCTGCGTCGCCTGCGACCCAATCAAGGAAGAAAGGGCGCGCGATGCCCGTTCAACGACGTTTAATCTTAATTATCGCCTTCGTGCTCGCGAGCCGGTGCGGATCTGCACTTGGCGGCGAAACGCTTTTTCTGAACCCAGCCGTCGGTGAACAGCCGGCGTCAGCCAACACTGCGACCAGCACGAGCGCGGCGCCGTCTACTGCGCCAGGGATACCAACGCAACCGACGGCCACGCTTGCGAAAAAACAAGCCGAGAATGCCGAGCAGCTGCGGATTGCCCAGCAAAAGCTTCAGGCGGCGGGTCCCAAGGATGCGGCGGCGTCGCAAGAGGTTGCGTTCTATCAAACGCGCGGTGCGGTCCTCGCACAGCAGGAAGCCGTCGAGCAGCAGATCAAGGATTTGCAATCGCGGAAGTCGGATATCGAAGGTTGGGCCAAGAAGTCGCTCGGTGATAAGAAGTTCAAGTTCGCCGATCTCGATCGGATGAAAGATGATCTGGCCTCCGAACAATCGCGCGGCAGTTTACTAAACGATCGGATGGATGCGGCCCGCGAGGCTCTCCAGAAAGCACAAGCGTCGGCAGACGATAGTCAGGCTCAGTTTCAGCGTGCTCAGAAAGATTACGAAGACGGCAAGACGGGTGCGAACGCTCCGGAACTCGCGCTGGCAGCTAGCCGGGCGCAGCAGATTGCTACGTTAGCGGCCGAAACGCTGGCGCTGCGAAAGCGCGAATTGGACCGCGAACAACTGGCGTCGGAGGTCTCGAAACTATCTGTGGCGACGCGGCAAGCGTTCATTGCGCGCATCGCGCCGCAGATCGAATTCACAGAGCAAGACTATAAGGATCAAATCGACGAAATCGCGAAGAGCGAGACGTCGGTGGCGGCAAAGCTCGCTCAACAGCAAGCGAACCAGCGAAATGAAGACTACGAATTCAAGAGCGATAAGCTAGCGCTGGACGCGGCGCCTACAGATTCGCCGCAGCGGGCGGTGCTGAGCGAAGTTGTAAAGCTGCATCAAGTCACCAAGGCGCGCATTGCCGCGCAAATCGAATCGTATATGAAACAGCAGCAGCAGTTCTTGGAACTTCGCGGTGCGTGGGAGTGGCGTTACAAGATCGCTACGTCTCACGGCGACGACACCAATCACGAAATCTTTGGTAAATTAAAGACTGTTCAAAGTGACACGCACAATTCGCTCGATCGGCTGGCAAATGATTTGCGGAACCAGATTGTCAACATGCGCGACATCCGCGACCAGCTAACAAGTACGAGCAAGCGACATGAGGCTGCGACAAAGGGTCCGCTCCAGGTCTTAGAACAAATCGAGCAGCAGCAAACGCAACTGGAAGAAACGCTCCGCGTGTACGAAAAAAATCTGGTAACGATCGAGACCAGTCGTCGGGTGCATGAAAAGCTATTGAGCGAAGTCGGTCGCACGGTGGATTCGCTGACACCAACGGCGATTGCCTTGGGGGCCTGGTATCAAGCCGAGGCCGTTTGGAATTACGTGTTGATGCCCAGCGCGACGCAGCCGATTACGGTTGGCGATGCAATCAAGGGATTAGTCATCCTGATCGTCGGCTGGATCTTTTCGCGTTCGATGGCCGGCGTTTTCGCAACCCGGTTTCTAAAGCGATTTCATCTTAGCCGCGATGCGACGTCGGTGATTCGGTCACTGGTATTTTACGGATTGCTGGTGTCGGTTGTTGCCACAGCCCTCACGACCGTCGGCTTTCCGCTCACGGCGTTTTCCGTGCTCGGCGGAGGGCTCGCGATAGGCGTCGGTTTTGGCAGCCAGACGCTGGTCAATAATTTTATCGGCGGGTTGATCATGCTTGCCGAACGGCCGGTTCGGCTGGGTGAACGAATTACGTTTGGGAGCTCCGAAGGCGTGGTAGAAGATGTCGGCTTTCGC
>DATBAY010000237.1:0-2707 GCA_036271295.1 Lacipirellulaceae bacterium
CCACCAGTCCGACAATCACTAGAATTCCTGGCAATAGTTTGTACCTCGGCCTGCGACCCACTGATCTGCCCCCTTTGAAGTGGTCCTCCCTGAAGTATGGTTTTGACCAAGGAGGATTGGATCAATGGCAAGGAAAAGACACACTGCTGAAGAGATCGTCTCGGAGCTGCGGCAGGTTGATGTGCTGATGGCCCAGGATCGCCCGGTCGCGGATGCGGTGCGAGCGATAGCTGTGACGGAAGTTACATACTATCGCTGGCGCAACGAGTACGGCGGGCTGAAGGGCGACCAGGTCAAGCGGCTGATGGTGCCTGCACCAACTGGGCCGAAAGCTATTTTGCACGGCTCCGTCGCGGCGAGGCTGGACACCATCACCATATCAGCGGCGCGTATTTGCTTCGTTATGCGCAGGAAGCCGCGTGGCGCGAGGACAATCGGCGCGTGACCAACGGCGAGCAAACCCGCAATGTTGCGGCGCTCGCCATGAAGCGCGGTCCTTCGGTGGATTTCTCAGGCTACTGGCAACGCCATGTCAAGGCAGCGTGAAATCCGGTAGTGACGCATTTTGAATTTTAGCGACGCTATAAAACTAATCGGCCCCCCGGACCTTCCGCTCGTAGATTGTGTAGTCAGTCTCCCAACCAATAACTTGGCCGGGATTTTCAGCGTGAAAGATGGTCTGGATTGTGTGCGGTCCCGAAATGACTTTTGCCTGCTGTCGGATAACCTCGGAATTGACTTCTTGCTGAAATATGCATCCCGGCGCTCCTGCCACACCGTCGATGTAAGTACAGATACCAGTGTTACCAACGTTCTGTATGACCGACACGGACGAGATAATCACGCAGCCTTTAGCACTCTTGCATGTGAACGTAGTTGGCTTACCGAGCGGGGTATCGCCGACGATGATATTTAGCGGTTTCATGCTGCTGTGCATGATTACTTCTTGGCCGCCGCGTCGCCAAAGAACCGGCTCGCCATCGCCGTCCGCTAGCGCGGCAACAACCCCAAGAGCAAAGAAAACTGAGACTGCAAGAACGGATTTCATCCGGTTCTCCCCGACTATGTGTAGCAAACCATACCATAATCTCAGGTTGCGCCGATGATTTGTTGCAGGACTGCTGCGGCTCAAGCCGCCTTCTTCTTGTACGGCCCGCGCTTCGCGACAGGCGCTTCCTGAGCCGCTATTAGCGCGGCCAGATCAGTCATGTCCATAGCACGGTCCACGACGCCAGCGGCCATTGCAGGCGTCACGCGAAGCGTTTTGTGGATGCGGCAAAAATTGTAATTGAAATAGTGGAGCGCAACCGAAAGAGCGTGGTTCTCAAGCTTTTTCGAGAAGGCGTTTGTGAGGCGTGTAAAGCGGCGGATGCTCATTCTCATCGTGAGATTTTGGCGCTCTACAAAGCTCGTATTGACGTGCCGCGCATCCGGGTTGCCTTCAATGCGGCGCTTGACGGCACCCGTGCAAACTGCCGGGCTGTAACGACGTTGGCCTTCCGGCGCTGCGCCGTAGTGCTTCACAAGCATGGCGTAATCCACGTCGCCACCGAACACGCCTTCGATTGCCTCAAGGTATGGCTTGTAACCATCCGAAGTGATCTGGACGCGATTGCGAAGGCGTGAACCAAGATCAGAGACGAATTCCATTGCAGTTTCGGCACTCCGGTCGCCGACGCGCCACGACGCTACAAGCTTCGTATCGGCATCAATCGCAACCCACGTCCACGCATCGCCCGAACGATCCGGTGCGGTCTTCGCACCGGCAACGTTCTTTTGCTTCGCGTAAACGAACGACCAAATCTCATCGAGCTGACCAAGATGTCGATCCGGGCTATCGATAACAGCGAATTATAGCTGGTGCTGCCGTTTTCGCCTTTATACGAAGAGACGGTTACCGCGCTCGAACCAGGTTGGCATCGTTAGCAAATTGAAAAACGACATCTGCGACGGCCTTCGAAACAAATCCAAGAACGGCACGATTATTGTTCGAGAGGTTGTCGCACCAGCGGTGCGGCCAGTCTACGCAGCCACCATTGCGTCCAGGGATATTTCCTTCGAAGTTGCCTGTGAAGCCGCCCCACAACCGTACCTCCCAGTCGTGCTTGCAGCAGTTCTGCTGTGTCAGGATGCCCGTATTAGGTACACCAGCGAGGCTGAACGCGAGGGAGTCCGTTCCATCGTTGCCGAAGCTGGCGATACGTGCTGGGATTCCGATCGTGCGGAAATAGCGCGAAAACTTGCGATTGCCGATCTGCGAATCCGGAATCACGTTTGGTGGAAATTTGGCCTTTTGGGTCGCATGTCCCGGATCGGCGATCAGTATCGCGTAATTCGGCGTCGCCGTTACATCGACATCGATGTCGAACGCGATCTTCTTGACCTCTTCGTGACGCAGGTTGTGGGTGTAGTACCGCGATCCGAGCAGCCCTAATTCTTCGCCGCCGAACCAGATATAGCGCAAGCGGTTCTTTGTCGGCGTATTGGCGAGGTTGAGCGCAATCTCCAAAATCGTTGCCGAGCCGGAACCGTTGTCGAGAATCCCCGCGCCGTAGATCGAATCCAGATGCGCATCGACGACAACGTTATGATTTGCATCGCCGAACGGCGAGTCGGCGATAATGTTGTAGTCCACGTCGGATTTGATATCTGTTCGGACGGCGACATTGGCGGCAGGGGCGTGGTCCGACATGGACTGTGCCGCGAG
>DATBAY010000238.1:0-5667 GCA_036271295.1 Lacipirellulaceae bacterium
GCGCCGGCGATGCTCAAGCCGTTGCTTCAGTTTGACCGCAAGGCGACGCGGTTTCATGTGGCCGGTCATAAGCTGCAATTGCTGGCCTACTTTTATTGGATGACACGCGACGCCCGGACCGTGCGGGAGTACGAGCCGTTGTGGCGGCCTTCCATCGACTTGATTCTTTCGAGCCGCGAAGCAGAGAGCGGGCTGTTGCCGAAGGACAATTACGCGGGCGATATCGCCGAGCAAGTGTATTCGTTGAATTCGAATGCGAACTGCTGGCGAGGACTGCGAGATGTTGCCGCAGTATTGGAGGACATGGGCTCGGCCGATGAGGCAGCCAAGTTACGGAAAACTGCGGCGGAATATCGGACGGCGATTTTGAAGGCCGTTGAGAAGAGCGTGCGAAAAGACACCACACCGCCGTTTGTGCCGGTAGCATTGCTGGCCGACGAGCCAGCGCATGATCCATTAACCGCGACTCGCACGGGGAGCTACTACGACCTGATCTGCCCTTATGTGATCGGCTCGGAGATCTTCGGCCAAGGTTCGGAGCAGGAAGATTGGTTGCTAGGCTACATGCAGCAGCATGGGGGGATTGCGATGGGAATGGTTCGCACTATGCCCGCGCAAGGCGAGTTCAAAAACGCGCCCGGCGTCGTGCCGCTGTACGGACTGCGTTACCAGTTAGCGTTGTTGCGGCGGGATGAGCGTGAAAAGGCGCTGGTCGGATTCTACGGGCAATTGGCCCAAGGCATGACACGCGGCACGTTCATCGGGGGCGAAGGGACGCGATTCTTGCATGGCGACGCGAATGGCCGGTCGCTTTACTTGCCGCCAAATTCATCGAGCAATGCGGCCTGGCTAGTAACACTGCGATATCTTCTGATTCAAGATTGGGACTTGGATGAAGACGGCAAACCGGACACGCTGCGGTTGCTCTATGGTGTTCCGCGGCCTTGGTTGGCGGATGGCGCACGCACGACGATTACCGGCGCGCCGACTATGTTTGGGGCAATATCGCTCGACGTTCAATCGAAGCTAAGTGATGGGGTCGTTGAGGTTCGCGTCGATCCGCCTCAGCGGCCAACAAAGTCAATCTTGCTCCGAGCGCCGCTGCCGCAGAAATATCATGTCGAGTCAGCCGAAGTCGATGGCGTAAAGACGCAACTTATCGACGGAAATACGGTCGATCTATCGGGGAGATCCAAGCCGACGGCGGTTACGTTTCGAATCCGCGGCGATTAATTGCCGGCGGTGGGTCAATTCTCGATTAACGGGCGCGCCCAAAGCGCACCGATTTGATCTTGCAGTTGACCAAGTTCCCATCGAATGCGAACTTCCGGCGGTTGTTGATCGAGCACTTTGAGTGCGCTCAGCCGCGCTTTCGCGACTGCGATCGCGGCCTTTTCGCGGCGCAGCTCGACGTCGGGGACGGAACCGGCCGAAATCTTGTTCGCTTTCGTAGCTTCAGAGTAATTGTTTTCAAGCAAGCTCACGGCGTCTTCTGTCGCCTTGATTTGTGGGCCGTAGGGGTTTTCATTTCCCTTCGCATCGAGTTGCTTGAGGCGATCCTGCGCAACCTGCACGCCGGCCTTGAGCTCGGCCAGCATGCCGCGCGACACCGAGTCAGCCACGGTCTGGTTTTGGCTGTTAGCTTGCGCTGAACGAGCTTCGGCGAGCTCCAAATTGGCAGCGGCATAACTGCGTTCGAGCGCTTTCCAAGAGTTAGTGTCCGTGCCGCCGGCGAACAGCATGTTGAGCGTCGCCCCAAGCGCGATGCAAGCGAGCACGAGGCAGGCGAAGTTGAAACGCTTGAACATGAAAACGAGCTCCCAAAGCGAATAACTGAATGTGTTGCACCTATCATTAGTGTAGTCACTGCCAAATTGGAAAATCAACGTGGCAGACGGCTAATTACGCTGTAGCGGCGGGTGACCTATAATAAAGAAGTCACCGCCAAAGCTGAGGTCCGGATGCCGCTCGAATTGGATATGCCGTCGCTCACCGCGGGCGAATCGACTTTCATTTGCCCCGAAACGAAGCTGCCTCTGCGAGCCTTATCTCGCCAAGATGCGCTAGCGGCGATGGGGGCGAGCGAACTGGGCACGCGGACCAACGCGGATCCGGCGCCGACAGGCGTCACGGACCGGTTAATGGTTCGCTCGGATAATGCATGTGCGTACCCGATCGTTGATGGGATTCCCATTCTGCTGACGCCGGAGCAAATCATGCCGGCCGCTCGGCCCCGGTCATTCGACTTGACCAATCCGAAGTATGCAGAAGCGTACGAGGAAATGACGCATTACAACCAGGTCGCGAAGGCCGAGGCGGCCGCGATCCGGGATTCGGAATCGTACCATGTGGTCGAGCCGATCTTGCGTTTGCCGGCGGAGGGGCGTGGAGATTTTCCGGAGCCCAAGGGAAGTTGGGTCGATTGCGTTCCCGACTGCAAGGCGCAGTACGAAGCTTATCGCTATCTGAGTCCCGTGCGAGGCAAGCGCTTTTTTCAACTTGGCGGCAAGGGAATTCACGCAGTGAAAAGCTTGCTCGCCGGCGCTGCCGAAGCGTGGGTGCTCACACCGATGCTCGGCGAGATCTATTGTTCGATCGCGCTGGCTGAGGAGGCGGGCGTTCGCGATCGGCTGCGATGCGTCGTCGGCGTGGCGGAGGAAATTCCGCTGGTGGACAACATGTTCGACGCGATCTACTCCGGCGGCTGCGTGCATCACATGACCACCGAGGTCGCAATGCCCGAGATCGCGCGGGTGCTTAAGCGGGGTGGTCGGTTTGCTTGTACCGATCCGTGGCGAGCGCCCCTGTACGCAATCGGAACGAAGGTCCTCGGTAAGCGAGAGGTGAACGTCTACTGTCGGCCATTGACGCCGGCCCGCGTGGCCCCGCTCTTTTCCAACTTCAAAACCGCCGAAAAAGTGCAGTACGGAACGCTGACGCGCTACCCCGCGATCGCGCTCAGTAAATTTGGAATCAACGTTTCGCTGGACACGATGTGGCAGCTGTACCGCATGGATGATGCGGTCTGTTCGTTTATCCCCGGCATGCGCGGGTTCGGAAGCAGCGTCGCGCTGTTCGCTACGAAGTAGGTTTTTGATCTACGCGCCGAATTTGCCTAGCCGTTTCGCATTGGCAAGCGCGAGTGTCATCAAGTGCTTGGCTTCGAATTGGCCGAGCCCACCGCGAAGGCACTCGTTTTCACCGAAGCGTTCACACGCGTCGGTGCGGCAGAACTCGGCTGAGAGCAGCGTGGGCACCGGATGCCAGCTATGGCTGGCGAGCATGCTCGGCGTACTGTGGTCGCCGGTTACGATGAGCACATCTGGCTTGAGTGCCGTTATCCTCGGCACGGCCGCATCGAAGTCTTCGATCCGCTTGACCTTCGCATCGAAGTTGCCGTCTTCGCCCGTGCTGTCGGTGTATTTGTAGTGAATGAAGAAGAAGTCGTACTTCGACCAATTCTCATCAAGCACCGACATTTGCTCGGCGAGCGTTTGGGCCTTCCCGAGGATGTCCATGCCCACCAGGCGAGCGAGACCCTTATACATGGGGTAGACGGCGATCGCGGCAGCCTTCAGCCCATAAACCTCTTCGTAGCTCGGAAGGGCTGGCTTGCCGGAAAAGCCGCGCAGCGTAAGGCCATTAGCTTTCGTCTCGGCCTTCAACAACTCGCGGCCCTGGCGGATGAATTCTTTCGCGATATCCGCAGCCTTTTTGCTTTGCGAATCGGCTGCAACCGGGTCTAGTGGCGGGACGCCAGTGATTTGAGGATCGGTATCTTGGACGTTGCCGTGTAATCCTTCGCCGCGCAGCACGACGACGAATCGATGTTCTTTCACTGGTTCGACAAAAACTTCGATGCCAGGGATCTTCGCCGCGCGAAGTTTGATCGCCAGCGGTGCGCTTTCTTCGGATGGAATTCGGCCAGCTCGGCGATCGCTGATGTTACCTTTGGAATCGAGCGTGCAGAAGTTCGCGCGAATCGCGACGTCGCCTTGTTTGAGCTCGAAGCCGATGCCTGTCGCTTCCAAGGCGCCGCGGCCAATCATGTATTGCAGCGGGTCGTAGCCAAACAGGCCGAGATGCCCGGGCCCACTGCCGGGGCTGATGCCTGGCAACACCGGGATGCTGCTCCCGAGCACGCCGGCTTTAGCGAGCGCATCGAGATTGGGCGTGTTCGCGGTTTCGAGCTCCGTTCGCCCGCCCGGCTGTTGCGGCAGCCCTCCCAGGCCGTCGCCGACGTACATCACGATTTTGGTGGAGTTTTTGATGTGCAATTCACGCGTGAGTCGATGTAAGTCCATTTGCTGCAGTCGATGTCGGGTTCTCGAACGGGAAACAGTTTAAGCGCCTTAATCGTCGCAAAAATCGGACCCGCTGCAAGGGGCCGGCTGCTCACCACCATGACCCTACGCGAGCCGCATTGTTTGATGCACCGCCGGGAGTTACGGTTATGTGCAGATATCGGCGAAGTTTGGTTGTTGTGTGATCTGCACCCGACAGCCGACACTTGGGACCGATTGTCACCCGAACCGAAAAATCGCCGCTACGCCGCTGCGGCATTGCTCTTTTGAAAGTGAACCGCCGCTATGGGAACTACAGTCACCTGGTTCGGCCACAATGCGTGGTCGATTGAAACCGCGGGCAAGACATTGCTGCTCGATCCATTCTTGAACGACTCGCCGACTTCGCCGGTAAAGGCGGACGCCGTGAAAGCGGATTACATTTTGTTGTCGCATGGGCATGGCGATCACCTGGGTGACACCGTCGACATTGCGAAACGAACCGGCGCCGTAGTGCTCACGAATTTCGAAGTGAGTCAGTGGCTTGCCAAAAAAGGCGTTGAGGCGGGCAAACTCATCGGATTGAATCCGGGCGGGGGAAGCAAGCAGCCTTTCGGGCATGTGAAGTTTACCATCGCACATCACAGCTCGAGCATGCCGGACGGAAGTTACGGCGGCGTTCCCGGTGGGTTTTTGCTAACGCTCGAAGACGCGCGGCTTTATTTTGCCTGTGACACGGCGCTGTTTCTGGATATGAAGTTAATCGGCGCGAGTCCGCTCGATCTGGCTGTGGTGCCAATCGGAGATTTGTTCACGATGGGGCCCGAGGACTCAATCGAGGCCATCAAGCTGCTACATCCCAAGCGAGTCGCGCCGTGCCATTACAACACCTGGCCGCCAATCGCCCAGGATGCGGCCGCATGGGCGCAAGGCGTCAACTCGCACACCGCCGCAACGCCAGTGGTTCTGGAGCCGGGCGGCGTGATCAAGTTACAGAGGTGAGCTCCCCTTAAAAGCGGCGAAATCTGGCTGTTTTTATAGCAGCAACTTAGAGCGGCCGGGCCCCTGGAATCGTTTGAATTATGGGCCTGAAATCAGGCTCGAACTCCTACCGCGCGGGCTATGCGGGGGGCATAATAGCTGTTCTCATTCTCGCCTCTGATCTATGGTGCTTTGAGGAACCAACTATGCGCGCTCGGCCTGCTTTTCTGGCGATACTCGAAATGATCGCAGTATTCGCTTTATTGGTCGCTGCCCAGCAGGGCACCTCGCTTGCCGATGAGCCGTTGCGATGGAAATTCGAAGTGGGGGAAAAGTTGAATTACAACCTCGTTCAAGACATGAACGTCGCGCTGGGCAATGACGTCATCGGAAAGATGCACCA
>DATBAY010000239.1:0-5206 GCA_036271295.1 Lacipirellulaceae bacterium
GCCGCGCCGCGGTAACTGACGTTCAGGATCGGCAGCGTTTGCTGGCCCGCGAGCAGGGCTTCCGTTTCCGGCCGGCAATGGGGCTCGATGTAACCGACCACGACGTCCGTACCCGAAGCGCGCTCGGCTCGCGCCGCCGCAAGCATGGCGTACGTTTTTCCAACGCCGGCGGCGTAGCCGAAAAAGACGCGGAGCTTACCCCGGCTCGCGCGATTCGCTTCTTCGCGCACGCGTGCAAGCAATGCGTCTGGATGTGGCCGCTGGTCGGACATTGGCATGGGTCTCTACGTCTGCTTGTTTATTGTACTCGTGCGCGGGAAGATCGCAGATTGGCCATTGTCCCGGAAATGGAACCGGTTGTATCAACCAATCCATAACCCGGCGCCACAATTCGCGCGGAAAACCACCGGGCGCGCAACGGCGAAAGAATCTGGTGAACATGTCGATTCGCTGTGTTTTGGCGGACGGCTCCGGCCTCAGTCCCGATAGATGTGCAGCCTACGGGAACCTTTGTGCTGGCACGGAGCCGTCCATGTTGTTTCGCTATTTGTTCAAGGCGTCGAGCGCGAGGTTTAATTCCAGAACGCTGACACGCGGTTCGCCGAGAATGCCGAGCTGCCGGCTAGCTGTGTGCTCAGCAACGAGGCGCTTGATGGTTTCGACATCAATGTTGCGTGCCTTCGCGACGCGTTCGACCTGATACTCGGCCGCAGCGGGGCTGATATGAGGGTCGAGGCCGCTGGCAGATGCGGTGACGAGATCGATTGGAACGGGCTGCGTATCGTTCACGTTCGCTTTTCGCTGCGCTTTGACGCGGTCGCCGACGGCTTGCAGCTGAGCAGGGTTTGTTGGGCCGAGATTGCTGCCCGAGGAGGCGCCGGCATTGTACGCGGGCGAAGTCGCCGAAGGGCGGCTCCAAAAGTACTTGGAGTCGTCGAACTGTTGGCCGATGAGTTCGGAGCCGACGATCTTGCCGTCGCGCTCGATCAGGCTCCCGTTCGCTTGATGCGGAAATACTACTTGCGCGATGCCCGTTATCGCGAGCGGGTACACAACGCCGGTGAGCAGCGTCAGGGCAAGGAAAACTACAATCGTTTGTCGCAGTAGAGAGAACATGGTCAAACCTCAGGCAATTCCGGTCGCTACAAGAAGCAGGTCGATCACTTTGATTCCGATAAAGGGCACCACGAGGCCGCCAAGGCCGTAAATAAGCAAGTTGTCGCGCAGCAGCCGTGCGGCGCCTACGGCGCGGTAGGGCACGCCGCGAAGAGCCAGCGGAATCAGCGCGATGATGATCAGCGCATTAAAGATGACGGCCGATAGGATCGCACTGGCCGGGCTGGCGAGCCGCATTACATTGAGCGTGTTGAGCTCTGGATACGTTGTCGCGAAAGCGGCCGGGATAATTGCAAAGTACTTCGCTACATCGTTGGCAAGGCTGAACGTCGTAAGCGAGCCGCGAGTCATGAGCAGCTGTTTGCCGATTTCAACGATCTCAATAAGCTTGGTCGGATTCGAGTCGAGGTCGACCATGTTGCCGGCTTCTTTGGCCGCTTGAGTTCCGGAGTTCATGGCTACGGCGACGTCGGCCTGCGCAAGGGCAGGGGAGTCGTTTGTTCCGTCGCCGGTCATGGCAACAAGCCGGCCGCCGGTTTGGTAGTCGCGAATCATTTTTAGCTTTGCCTCCGGTGTCGCCTCGGCGAGGAAATCGTCGACACCAGCTTCGGCGGCAATCGCGGCCGCGGTTTGCGGGTTATCGCCCGTAATCATCACCGTTTTGATGCCCATTCGACGGAGTTCAATGAAGCGCTCTTTGATGCCGCCTTTAACAATGTCCTTCAGATAGATGACGCCGAGTGTTTTTCCGTTGTCGGCGACGACAAGCGGAGTGCCGCCTTTGCGCGAAATCGCGTCGACGGTCTTACGCACTCCGGCCGGATACTCGCCCCCGTTCTCGGTGACGAACCGCTCGATACTTTGTGCGGCGCCCTTGCGAATGCTGCGGCCGTCGAAGTTGACACCGCTCAGCCGCGTTTGCGCCGAGAACGGAATGAACGTGGCGCCCAGGTCGTGGACGTTGCGGCCGCGGAGGCCGTACTCTTCCTTGGCCAGCACGACGACGCTGCGGCCTTCGGGAGTTTCGTCGGCAAGAGATGCGAGCTGCGCTGAGTCGACAAGGTGTGGCAGGTCGATGCCGTCGGCCGGGATAAACTCGACCGCCTGGCGATTGCCCATCGTGATTGTGCCCGTTTTGTCGAGGAGTAACACGTCGACATCGCCGGCCGCTTCGACCGCTCGGCCCGACATGGCGATTACGTTCGCTTGAATCATTCGGTCCATGCCGGCAATGCCGATCGCCGAAAGCAATCCGCCGATTGTTGTCGGAATCAGGCAAACGAGCAGCGCGACGAGCACCGTGACAGTGATCGGGCTGCCCTGCCCGGCGGCAGCGACGCTGTACTTGGAAAACGGAAGCAGCGTGGCGCACACGAAGAGAAATATAATCGTCATCGCCGCGAGCAGGATATCGAGCGCGATTTCGTTGGGCGTTTTCTGGCGCTTGGCGCCCTCGACCAGGCCGATCATGCGGTCAAGGAATGTTTCGCCCGGGTTTGCCGAGACGCGGACGACAACCCAATCCGATAGAACGCGTGTGCCGCCCGTGACGCTGCTGCGGTCGCCGCCGCTCTCGCGAATGACCGGGGCACTT
The DNA here is from genome assembly GCA_036271295.1 of Lacipirellulaceae bacterium. Classification (GTDB taxonomy): domain Bacteria; phylum Planctomycetota; class Planctomycetia; order Pirellulales; family Lacipirellulaceae; genus JABDGM01. The sequence goes on from DATBAY010000239.1 coordinate 2,711, forward strand.
TCGCCGGTGATCGCGCTTTCGTCGACCGAGGCGACGCCTTCCACAACTTCGCCGTCGCTAGGAATAACATCGCCGGCCTCGACGAGGACAATGTCGTCCTTACGCAACGTCGAAGCGGACACAAGCCTGCTCGCGGCGCTGTGCAGCGGGCCTGCGAGCTTCTTGGCTTGCACGTCGCGGCGTGTAGCGCGCAGCGTGTCAGCCTGCGCTTTGCCGCGTCCCTCGGCCATCGCTTCGGCGAAGTTGGCAAATAGCACGGTGAACCAAAGCCAGGCGCTAACGCCGAAGATGAAGCCCGCTGATTCGCCGCCCGGCTGCGCCACGGCGCGAATGCCCAGGCCTGTGGTAAGGATGCTTCCGACGAACACAGTGAACATCACGGGATTGCGGAGTTGGCGCTTTGGATTGAGTTTGAGGACGGCGTCAAAAAGCGCGCGCCTCACAATGCGCGGATCGAATAGTGGTCTAGATTTGGAGTGCGTGTTCATGATTTGGTTGTTGTGCGGCTCGGCGGAGCCTCGCCTGCGTTAAGGGTGCGTCACTATTTGGCTGCGAGCATTTGTAATTGTTCGACGACAGGTCCCAGCGCGAGTGCGGGCACAAAGGTGAGCGCGCCCACCAGCAAGATCGTGCAAACCAACATCACCACAAAGAGCGGTCGATGAGTGGGCAGCGTGCCGGCACTGGGCGGGGTGTATTTTTTGCGTGCGAGCGATCCGGCGATTGCGAGCGTTGGGATCATGAGCCAGTAGCGGGACGCGAACATCGCAAGCCCCAGGGCAATGTTGTAGAACGGCACGTTCGCGTTGAGGCCAGCGAACGCGCTGCCGTTGTTGTTCCCCGCGGAAGAAAACGCGTAGAGCACCTCCGAAAAGCCGTGTGCGCCCCCGTTGTTCAGAGTGCTTTTCACCTCGTGGTCGGACAGCCATTCGAGTCCCGGGCCGGACACCGCGACGGCCGTTCCGAACAGCACGACGAGCGGTGGAATAAGGATTACGAGCGAGGCCATTTTCATTTCGTAGGCCTCGATTTTTTTGCCCAAGTATTCGGGTGTGCGGCCCACCATCAATCCGGCGACGAACACGGCCACGAGCACGAACATGAGCATGCCATACAGACCGCTGCCAACGCCGCCGAACACGATCTCGCCAAGCTGAATCAGCCACATGGGAACCAGCCCGCCCAGCGGTGTGAACGAATCATGCATCGCATTGACGCTGCCGTTGGAAGCGCCGGTGGTCGCAGCGCTCCAAATGGCCGAGTTTACGATGCCGAAGCGCGTTTCCTTACCTTCCATATTGCCGCCGGATTGCGCTCCGCTGGCGACTTGGTCGACTCCCATTGTGTTGTATGCGGGCACTCCGGATTGCTCCTGCCACGTCGCGAAAATCGTGAGCGGCACGAGGATGATGAACATCGCGGCGACGAGAGCCCAGCCTTGGCGCGTGTCACCGACCATCACGCCGAACGTGTAGCAAAGGCCCAGCGGGATGACCAGGATCGAGAGCATCTCGATCAGGTTGGAAAGCGGCGTGGGATTTTCGAAAGGATGGGCAGAGTTCACATTGAAGAACCCGCCACCGTTGGTCCCGAGTTGCTTGATGGCGATTTGCGAAGCGGCTGGGCCCATCGCGATTTGCTGAATGTCGAGCTGTGTGCCATCGGCTGCAATCGTCGACTGTAAAACGTTTGCCGTTTCGTAAGTTTTGAAGTTCTGAATCACGCCCTGCGACACGAGCACGAGCGTCACGACGATCGATAGCGGGAGCAAGATGTAAACGGTCGACCGCACCAGATCGAACCAGAAATTCCCGATCGTCGTCGCACTACGGCGTCCGATTCCGCGAATCAGCGCAAGGAGCACAGCCATGCCGGTCGCGGCGGAAACGAAGTTCTGTACCGTGAGCGCGAGCATTTGCGAGAAGTAACTCAGCGTGTTTTCGCCGCCATAGCTTTGCCAATTCGTGTTTGTGGCAAAGCTGGCGGCCGTATCGAAGGCGAGATCGGGCGAGTTCGCCGGAAAGTGCTGCGGGTTAAACGGCAATACGTGCTGCAGACGCAGGACCCCGTACACGGCCACAAAGCCAGCGGCATTGAACAGTAGTACGGCCACAGTGTATTTGCGCCAACTCATTTCCTCGGTCGGATCAATTCCCGCGACGCGATAGATTGAACGCTCGAGCCATCCGAAAACGCGATGCATGCCGCAGCAACGTTCGCCTTGGTAGACGCGCGCCATGTACCAGCCAAGCGGCTTGGCGAGAGCCGCCAGCACGGCGAAATACAAAATCAGTTGAATCCAATCATTGGAAGTCATGCGAACCACTCCGGCTTGAGCAACGCAATTAACAAGTAGACAAACAGCGCCGCAGACAACACGAGGCCAACGATTTCCGTACCGTTCATGACTTGCCTCCCATCAGCCAGTCGCTTAGTTCGAGAAGCAACCATGACGTCACGCCGAAAACGACCGCGACGACAAGCATCAAAATGTCA
>DATBAY010000240.1:0-3023 GCA_036271295.1 Lacipirellulaceae bacterium
CGACCACTTTTTTCCCAGCTCGATGTAGTGCGCGGACCGCTCCTTCACCGGCATGTTGCCCTGGGGATCTTCCAGCAGTGGGTCGAGCTCGAAACTCACGTAGCCATCGTCGCCCTTCGTGCTTTGCCACACGGGGCGAAACACATCTTGTGCGCCGCGCACGACCTGGTCCGTCAATCGCCAAGCGACCTCTTCATCGCTTAAGCCTTTTTCATGAAGCAGCACATCGAGCTGTTTATCGAACTCGCCGGCTTTGATGAGGTCGGAAATGATGATCGGATTCGACGTCGCGCCGGTTGCCCCGAGCGCCCGGTTCTTCTTCACCAGCTCGGGGTCTACGGAATCGAGCCAAAGTTTCGTACCCGATTCGATCAACGATTTCAGCGGCGATGTCATCGCTAGCTCCTTCCGTATGGCAGCAGGCACAGCATTCCCAAGTGCGCCAATAATACCGCTCCGCGAACGAGCTGAATACTCGGCTTGAAAATGGCGGGTAGGCGGAAGGCAGGGGGCTTAGAAAAACACTGCCAATCAAGGCAACTCTAGCGATTCTTCGGATTCTAACGGTTATTGCTGCATTAACGGCGAGTCAAGGTCGATTTAACCGTTCACAGGTGTTGCCGCGCCGAGCAACCCGGATCGACCTGAGTCGATCTGGCGAAGCGGCCAGCCAGACACTTGATCACAACATGGCCTGCTAGGCCGTAGCAATTGATTTGGGGGAGGTTCAATCCATGACCAACTCGACCAGACTGATCGGGCTGATCATGACTGCGGCACTTTGGGGCGGCGTCGCCATGGCGCAACTCCCGGCGATACCGACGCCAGGGGAAGAAGTGCCGCCCGATATGCAACTGCCGACGCCGATGACAAACGCCGCCGCGCCAGCGTCAGCGGCTCAGCCCGCCGCGAGCGCCGATGGCTACAACGCAACCGGCTCGTACGGAGTTGCCGACGGCGCCGACGTCAACGGTAACTGCCCCTATCACGATGAAGGTGGCTTTTGGAATGAAATCGCGCCGATCGAAAGCACCGGAACGTGGTTGCGGCGCGGCTTTTGGTACGCCGAGACCGACGCTGTAATCTTCACGCGCTCGTGGGACCGCAATTCTTTGCGACTCGCGGCCGCGGACACCAATGTAAACAATCCGCCGGTCAACCAGGCCAGCCTCGGATTCAATCCGATCTTTTTGGATACGAATCGGATCATGATTCTCAACGGATCGTTGCCGGGCGAAGACGCAACCGTGCGGGCCACGCTCGGCAACTTCTTGTTCCGCGATTCGCGTAATCGCGATCACTCCGTCGAGTTCACCGCGATGGGTGGGGGCGTTTGGGAGCAAGATCGCCAAATGTCTTCCGAGACCCCCAATGGTCTGTTCGTGCCGTTCATTGTCGACGGTGGGAACCGATCCTTCGACGGCTCCACGCGGCAAACAGTTATGTATCGCAGCAATCTCGACAGCTTCGAAATGAACTACCACGTGCGGCAGCGGCTCGACGAAGATCAACTCATCATGGATTCCAACGGGAACTGGCATCGCGCAGCGAGCTCCGCGTTCTTGCGTGATTACTTGGTTGGCCTGCGGTTTTTGCAAGCTAGCGAAAAGCTCGACTGGCAAGCCCAGGATATCACCGCCACGGGCGATGACGGTTCGTACAACATTCGCACAACGAACAACATGTTCGGCTTTCAATCGGGCGGCGGTCTTACCTGGCAGACCGGGCGGTGGAGCGTTGGCGGCCGCGCGAAAGGCGGCATCTTTGTCAATGATGCGTCCGGCGATACGGACCTGTCGTTTACTTCGGACGGCACGGATTTCCCGTTGCACTTGCGCGAGAATCAACTGTCGTTCGTCGGTGAATTTGCGTTGCAATCGCGTTTCCAAGTTTCACCGAACGTTTCGTTGCGGGCCGGGTACGACGTGCTGTTCATTACTGCCGAGGCGCTGGCGCCTCATCAGGCGACATTTCTCACCGACACCGGATTCCTGAACACAACTGGCCAAACGTACTACCGTGGTGCTTCGTTTGGCGTCGAGTTCTATTGGTAACAGTTTGAGCTAGCTACTTGAGATTGTGACCATTGGTCATTGCGATCTGGGCTCCGCGGGCTGACAATTGTTTAGTCCCAGCGGAGTTCCTCGAGCGGGGCGAGGTGACGGACGTTGCCGCGAGCGGACCAGTCGGATCGCAACGCTATGCCGCTACGAAATCTGTTGCTGTTGATACTGGCGATTGCGGTATCACTTCTTTGCTACGCGCGTAACGATCGCGATCCAAATTCTCGCTACGTGGCAAGCGGGCTGGCGGCGATTGACGCGAATGCTCTCGATGCCCCGCCGAGCGACGAGCTTTTCGAAGGGGCAATGCAGGGAATGGTGGACGTTCTGCATCGCCGCGGCGATGCGCATTCGCTTTATTTCGATGCCGGCAAGGCCGGCCCGTTACGCAATGAGATCCATCAGCAGTTCGGCGGCATTGGTGTTCGCTTTCAACTTAAGCACGAGCCACCGCAGCCGGTCATTGTGGGGCCGATCGAAGCTGGCACGCCTGCTGCAAAAGCCAAGCTAGCGCTGGGTGACGATATCCTCGCGATCGATGAGCGAGAAACGGCTGGCTTAAGCAGGCCGGAAATCCAGGCGATGCTGGCGGGCGATCTAGGCACGCGGCTCAAGCTGAAGATCCAAAGCGATCGCGATTCCAAGCCGCGGATTGTGGAACTCGTACGCGAAATGATTCCAATCGATTCAATCGTTGGCGATCGACGCGACGCCGACGGGCGATGGGTCTTTTCATTGCAGGACGATCCGCGGATTGCGCAGATTCGCATTTTGTCGTTTGGCGATCGCACGGCGGAGGAATTTAGCAGGTTGCTGCCAAAGCTGCTGTCCGAGGGCGTGCATGCGTGTGTCATCGATTTGCGCGACAACGGCGGCGGTTCGCTGAGTTCGGCAGTCGGCATCTGCGAGACGCTCCTTCCTGCGCACTGCACAATTGTCGAAACGCGTGGGCGCGGTGAT
>DATBAY010000241.1:0-2862 GCA_036271295.1 Lacipirellulaceae bacterium
GGTGGTCGGACAAATTCCCCTGGCCACGCTCGATCGAGGTCAACTCGACAATTGGCCGCTTCAAATCGACGGAGACCCAAAGCTCGGGCTCATCGCCGGAGCGCGGCGGATTGACGGCCCCGCCGCTTGCCGATTGGACAAGAATCTTGAAACCATACAGCCCTTCGCTATCGACCGTTACCACGAGCGGGCTGCGATTGTCGTCATCCACCGCATAGCGGTTCCAATTTTGGCCACCGTCCCGCGTGCCCCACAGCTCAACTCGCGAAACGCCGTCGCGCCCCGCATCGTCCAAGTCATATTCCAAGGCAAATGTCCGCGAGCCGACGAGTTTGGGCTGGGTTGTGGGCCGATGCGTGGGCGGCGGCGTGTCGATCGGCGTGATGCTCGCGTTCGCCGTCACATTGGTAGTCGAACTGATCGGAACGAGGGCCGGCCCAACAGCAGCAGCCGGTGCCGCGCTCGTCGTGGTTTGTCGAAATGGCTCTAACGGCGCGAACTGCGGACCGGCGCCGTTCGCTGTCGAAGCCGATGTCCAGCCACTCTCCGGATTTTTGACTGCCGAAGCAAATTGGGCCGGCACCCGGTGGTTAGCATCATCGTTCGCCAAATTCCCAAGCGCTGGACCGGTGCCCACCGCCGTTGCGGCGCCGGCTAAATTCGGGCTACCGTACGAGGTCACGCCGTCATCGGCGGCCGCGGTGCCGCTTGTCCACAATTGAAACGGCGTGCGTGCTGTCGCACCCGCCGGCCAAGGCTGTGTCGCAGGTGCTGCCGGCACCGTTCCCAATGGCGGAGCCACCGGCATTACTGAGGCGGGCGTCATTGCCGTCGGCGACGTATTCAGCACCGGCGGGGCCGCAATCAGCTGCGGCGCCGCTTGACCCGTCGCCATCGGCCCCATACCCGGCTGCGAAAGCGCCGGCCCACTCATCAGCGGCGTCGTTTCCACAGGCGTTTGATAAACGGTCGAATTACCGGCACGATCCGCAATCGTGGCCCGAATGGCGAGCGGCCGCATTCCCGGCGCAGGTTGCCAGAGAGCATGAATCGACGGTACCGGCGAGGTTGCGCCGGCCGGTTGCAACGGGACCACTTGCCACAACCCACCCGGGCCAACCTGCGATTCAACCTTGAGCGACGCGGGGTCGAGGTTCACATCAGTCGCGCGGCATTGAATATCGATCGCTCCCGTTGCGGTCGGCCGAGCACGCAATTCTTCGATGCGCGGGATCGTCGTGTCGACAACCACGCGCAGTTCAGCCTGAAACGCCCCTGCCGGGAGCGACTGACCGCGATTGTCGAGCGTGCGAACGGCGAACCAATATTCGCCGTCACCCTCCGCGCGATAATTAAAAGCCCGCACTTGCGGTTTAGCTTCGCTGATTTTTTGCCAGCTCGCGCCCCGATCTTTCGAAACATACAAAATCACAACCTGTGCCGCCGCCGGCTCGGCCGCCGATGCCCACTTGTACGGTATCAAGAACAAATGCTGCTTCCAGTAGATGAGCTCGGGCAACTGTGCGGGCGCGCCCGCAACAGGCACACTGGCAACAGGGGAGGGAGCCTGCGCTATCACTTCCTTGCCCGCCGACCAGCTTACCCCGGCAATGCACGCAAACAACGCCGCTGCTCGCCGCAGGCGGGATCTGCTCCCGCCGCCATGCTCAACAGTCCAGTGTCGTTCGCCCTTTTGCATATCCAGCCTCTGCGCCCGAAAATTCGTGCAGCCTCCCTCAGTCTTTATCGGGACAACCGTAAGAGTCGCTGCACGGCAAAGAGTGCGCACCGGGCGATGAAACCGACGTAAATCACGCCGTTCTAGACCAAAATTTGCCGGTCGCGCATAATGTAAGCATTGGGCAATCACTGCGAGCTAGCAAAACCTTGCATTGCCACGTCGACTCGATGGCATGACCGAATTGTTTAGTCATCCGTTGTCTCAGGCCGCCTTGTGGTTCGCGGTAATATTCGCATTATCGGCCCTTGCCGTCGTCGCTTTGAGAAAGTGGCGCGGTGGTTCCTACGACGCCCAACCAGGCGCCAGTGAATTGCTAACAAAGTTCCGAGAACTCCACGGTCGGGGTGGTCTCAGCGACGACGAATACCGAACAATTAAAACGAAGCTAGCAACGCAACTCGGTACGAAGCTAAACGATACCGACAAGACGAGTTAACAACGCTTGCAACAGTCGCACCGTCCACGACGCCGGCAGCGATTGCGACGAGCGTGCCAGCAACTAGAGCACTGCATCAAGATTCCGATTCGTGAACGACAACAGGCAACGACACGTAGTGATTAGCAAGGAATGAAAAGTGTCGCAGGCTCACCCCTGCGGCGCAAACGGCAACTGGGGACAAGGAAGCTCCTCCGGACGCACGCGTGCGAACGGTTCGAAGCAGGATGACGCGCCTCCTACGCTGTGGTAGGGACGTAGACCACCGAAAGGCGTCAACCATCGAATCCGATTCGCGACCAAGCGAGTGACACCAAAGGACATATCAGGCGACAAGTTATTTCGAGCGAGCGTTCGTTCGAGTTTGTCGTCAACCGGGAAGGAGTTTCGAATGCCCACGGGCCGGGATATCAGCGGCACACCACGCCGCGGCGGCACTACCAAAAAGAACGCTTTCTGTTCGTTCTGTCGCAAAAGTTACCGAGATGTCGGACCACTGGTCGAAGGACCTGGCGACGTTTACATTTGCGGAGAATGCATCGAGCTATGCCAGTCGATTCTCGATCAGGAACGTAAACGACGCGGCACCAGCAAACAACTTTTTACGCGCATCCCCACGCCGCGTGAAATTCAGACGCAGCTCGACGAGTACGTCATTGGTCAAGAAAAGGCCAAGCGAGTACTC
>DATBAY010000242.1:0-5654 GCA_036271295.1 Lacipirellulaceae bacterium
ATCGGCTTCGCCCGCCGCTTCGCCACCTACAAGCGCGCTGATCTGTTCTTCCGCAAGCTCGATGTGCTGGCGGAAATGGTGAATGATCCGCAGCGCCCCGTGCAGCTCATCTTCGCCGGCAAAGCCCACCCCGCCGACGAGCCTGGAAAGCACCTCATCAAGAAGATCGAGAACCTCCGCCACGATAGCCGCTTCGCGGGTCGCGTGGTCTTCATCGAAGATTACGATATCAACGTCGCGCGTCACTTGGTGCAAGGCGTCGATGTGTGGCTCAACACGCCACGCCGCCCGAAGGAAGCGAGCGGCACCAGCGGCATGAAAGCCGTGCTCAACGGCGGTCTCAATCTCTCGATCCTCGATGGCTGGTGGGCCGAGGCCTACAACGGCAAGAACGGTTTCGCGATCGGCGACGGCCGGCAGCACGTCGATGACGAAATCACCGACAATCGCGACGCCCAGAACCTCTTAACAGCGCTTCGCGACGAAGTCATCCCGCTCTATTACGATCGCGATGCCGACGGCCTGCCGCGCCGCTGGATCGAAATGATGGTCGAGTCGATCGCCACGCTGGCCCCGCGCTTCAGCGCCCACCGCATGGTCGCCGACTACGTCCGCAAATGCTACTTGGTCGCCGCCGGCGGCCTGAGCTCCGAAATGAACCGCCGCTAGCCGCGGCGTGCCCGTGTTTCAACAACCAGACCACGCCGCGAAGCCCGCTTCCAACGCAGGGTTGCAATGGCCCACGCCGTTGAAGTCGAGCGAACAGTTGCCTGACCCCACGGCGCTCGTTCTTGCCTGGAAGCCCCTCATCAACGGCTGGGACATTATCCTCGGCCGCGACGTCGTCGCAGCTCCTGCGCAGTTCACGCACTGGCTCCCCGTTCCGTCTGCTCCCGAGTAACCGCGCCGCGCTGGCGGACTGTCTGTGCATCACATCCTAGAGCACGCGTTCTGAGACTTGGCACGCGAACTGCACTCCATTTTTGCCTCGCGATCTGTGTATTCGCCGAAATCCCGGTGAATTCCTTACCAATACGAGGAGTCCGGTCATGAGTCAGTATGAATTCCAATCCTGTATCGAAGCCTGCATCGAGTGCGCTCAAGCCTGTGAACACTGCGGCCAGGCCTGCCTCGATGAACAAGACGTGGCCATGATGGCCGAATGCATCCGACTCGACAAAGACTGCGCTCAAATCTGCTGGACTGCGGCCGCCCTAATGAGCCGCGACTCCCAGTTCGCACATGAATTGTGCAGCGTCTGCGCCGCAATCTGCGAAGCCTGCGGCGACGAATGCCAAAAACACAAGATGGACCACTGCCAGCGCTGCGCCGAACAATGCCATGGCTGCGCCGACGAATGCCGCAAAATGGCCGGCGCCTCCGCGTAACCCCGCGAAATGATCATAATCCTCGATTAAAAAAAAATAGCCGGAAGTCCACGGCCTCCGGGGCGCACCAGTGACGGCAGCATTTCCGTCGAGGGCGATCAAAGACGCGATAATTTCGGCCGTTGAGCGCTTGTCCTAACTGCGCGGTAAGATGGCGGACATGAAGTACAGCCTGAGAACGTTGCTGATTGTCACGACCTTGGCGGCCATTTTGCTCGTGACGGGGATTTACTTCACTCGGCCATCAAAGACGCCGCCGCTGAACGTCGGAGATTATCCCGACGGCGCCACGCAGTTCATCCGATAGGAAAGCAAATTCTTATCGCCGCACAATAACGACCGTTGAAACACGGCAAGCTGTGAATCGCATTGTCGGTGGCGTGGGCAAGGGAATCGCGCGAGCAACGTAGTTCCCATCCCACACAAAGGAGCCAAACAACCCCCCCCTTTCCCTTTGGAACTGGGTCGGTGCGAGGGAACTTAGTAACGGTTTTGTTACAGTGCCTAACCTACCCGTCCGTCGTGGCCGGCTTTTTCGCGCGTGGTAGAATGAGCGTATGGCAAACAGGCTACCCAAACCACCAACCGGAAAAATACAACTCATCGTCGGGATTGTCTTCCTCGTGGTGGCCGCTGTGTTTTGTTATCTCGGACTATCGAACAGCGGCAAGCCCATCGCGCTCGTTCCGGCCGCGATTTGCCTTTTGGCGGGCGTCCTGAATCTCTGGCTCGCCAAGCATCCACAGAAATAATTCGTCAGCAGCGCGCAATAATTGTTGCCTGCACGCTCTAACGAATCCCCCTCTCCCTTTGGGAGAGGGCCGGGGTGAGGGTGCCTTGCAGATCGTTCTGCCAGAGTTCCTAAAATTATTACGAGCGGGTAGCCTAGTTTGAGGACCCGGGTACCCGCTTGGGCGGGTTTTTCTACCCAGCTGCGAGCAGCTCGCTCTATGAGAATTCGTATCTTACGATTCTCTCCACATTGCAGCAACTTTGTTAGTTCAGACGCTTTGCGATAGCCCACCACTTTCGGACAGTGAGCGGGGGATTGGGAGAAGTAAAGGGGAGACGTAAAGGGGACGGACGTAAAGGGGACGGGAGTCAATGCCGGAGATGCAACGTGGGTGACCGCTTGCGTGACTGAACCCTTCGGCGGCTGCGAGCCGGCTTCCTGCGTAAGTGGCCAAAAACAGTAGTAGACAGTTGTTCACAAATGTGCTAACATCTTCACACGCCGCAATCCAAGCTGCGTTCGCTCTTTGATAATTCGCCACTGCTACCGTCCGCCGCGAATGGATTTGCGCTCAAGCTGCGCGCCCGTTAAACGGGCGGCGTCACCGCGACGTAAGAAAACGGCTACCGATACCGATTTGCTCGTCGTGCCCTTCGTGTCGTTGTGGTTAATCATTCCGGATTTGCCTGACGAACGATGGCACACTCGCCGTAGGAATTGTGGATCGCTCAAATGTTCCGAGTCTCAATATTCGGCACTGTCCGGTTAATGCGCGCACTGGCAGGACAGTACCCAATATTCGCGCGTTTTTGTCCGACTCAAACGCGTGAAACCCCGTGTTTTACTGGATGTGAACTCGGCCGGGCCGGACAGTATTCCCGAATTTTGTATTAAAAAATCGTGTTCGCGTTTCGCGTACAATACTAGACCATGACCAATCGCATCACTTCGCCCGCTGACCCCGCACTTGCCGAACTGTGCATGGAGTTGGCGACTCTTGCCGTTGAAATGGACCGCACCGGCCAGTGGCCGGGAAAACAGCTCAGGCTCTGCGGCGAACGCGGTGTCTTCGAGTGGTTCCTTGACCCCGCCTGGGGCGGCCAGGACTGGAGCGACGAGGACGTCGTGCGGGGCTATCTCGCCCTCAGCTCCGCCTGCCTCACGACCACGTTCATCATGACCCAACGCACCGGCGCCTGCCGGCGCATCGAAGGCTGTCAGAACGAAGGGTTGAAAGCTCGCCTGCTGCCCGGCCTCGCCCGCGGCGAGCTGTTTGCCACCGTCGGCATTTCTCATTTGACGACCAGCCGTCGGCACCTGGGAAAACCAGTGCTCACGGCAGAAGCAATTCGTGGTGGTTTTCGCCTCGACGGTATGTCGCCCTGGGTCACCGGTGCCGCGCACGCCGAGGTGATTGTCATCGCTGCCACGTTGGTCGAAAATGGTTCACCCACTGATCGCCAATTGCTCATCGCGGTGCCGACCGATACGCCTGGCGTGCGTGTTGCGGACCCGTTGCCCCTCATTGGCGTCTCGCCAAGTTCCACGGGGCCCGTGCACTTGAACGGCGTCGAACTCAGCAACGACTGGCTCATCGCGGGCCCATCGCCAAACGTCATGGCGAGCGGAATCGGCGGGAACGCCGGCGGCTACGAAACTTCGACGCTAGCGATCGGCCTCGCCAAAGCCGCCATCGATTTTTTATCGATCGAGGCGAGCAAACGCCCGGACCTGACCGACCCGACGAATGCGCTCCGCGCGGAACTTTCGTCGCTCCTAAATGATCTGCTGCACGTCGTCCGCGGCGATGCTGCTTGCACCAAGGAATCCATCCGCCAGCGAGCCAACAGCGTCGTGTTACGCGCTACCCAGGCCGCACTATCCGCCGCAAAAGGTTCAGGTTACGTCGTCGGTCACCCGGCCGGGCGCTGGTGCCGCGAGGCGTTGTTTTTCCTCGTGTGGAGCTGCCCGCAACCCGTCGCGGCCGCGAACTTATGTGAGCTCGCAGGCATCGCGTACGAATAATTTACATCGGCATCTGGTTTGCTATCTTTCGCCGATTCACCGCGCCGCCGACTCCAGTTGACAACGAGTCGCGCCCGGACGTAGATTGCCTGTTGCCAACTCTGCCGTTCCACTGTACGGAACATTCTTCATCGATTCGAACGGCAGACGAGTACAAGTGGTTGCTTGTGCTCGGGCGCATGGTATCGGTCGGGGCAGGCGATTGCGAGTGAGTTCGCAGCAATAATCGCCGAGGAAACAAGCCCATGCAACGTGCCGGTCATCAACGACCCGTTCTCACCCGCGCCATCGCCGCGCCGCCCGCTGAGATTACGATCCGACTGCTAGACGAATCGGACCTGCAGCGCGACGACCCGCGACCGACCGTCGGCGTCGCGCCCACGCTGTCACTGGAAGTTGCTATTCGCAAACGCATCGAAGGCCGCTTGCACGGCAGGGTTCGCAACCTGAACGTCCGGATCGAAGCCGACCTGGTGATTTTGGAAGGCCAGTGCGCTACCTACTATACCAAGCAACTTGCTCAACATGCCGCGATGGGCATTTTAGATGATGAGCAACTCGAGAACGCTATTGTCGTTCGCGTAAATTAGCGCGAGCAACGCGAGTGAGTTGTTCTTCGAACAATTGCTGCCCAGCAAGAAATTGCATTTCGATCGTCACTGCCCAGAGTGGAATGTCGCCAAACCTTTCCTGCGGGGATTTCACGAGATCCTTTTGTGTGCAGAGAATTAGTTCTGCGTTGCAACGACGCGCTGCATCACTGAAGGAAGCCAATTCCAGCGGTGTAAATAAGTGGTGATCCGGAAACTCTCGCCAAGCAACGATTTCGCAGCCGAGCGTGGAGAGGGTATGGCGGAAGCCGGCCGGATTGCCAATCGCGCAAAACGCGGCGATTCGTTTGCCGTGCACGGTTTCCAATTGCGCGGTTAAGTCTGCTGCATTTGTTAAAGCAGTGGCAACGTGGGCCAGTTCGCACCAGATGGCGGACGGGGCGATATCGGCGACCCGGCGGCGAATCGATTCGCGCGTCGAGGCGGGTACTGCGTCGGCGCGGCTAAGGCAAACTACCCGAGCGCGATCCAAGCCGGCGAGTGGTTCGCGAAGCATGCCGCGCGGAAAGACATGATCGAAGCCGAACGGCTCAAGGGCGTCGAGGAGGACGATGTCCAGGTCGCGAGCCAGGCGACGGTGTTGGAAGCCGTCGTCCAGAATTAGTAGATCGGGTTTGAACTGGTCGATTGCTTGTTGAGCACCGGCGGCGCGGTCCCGGTTTTGGATGTGGGGCACATTTGGAAGCGCTTGTGCTAGTTCAAGGGCCTCATCGTTTTGTTGACCGGCGGCGGCGCCGTAGCCGCGGCTGACGATCGCTATGCTTGCGCCCAACGCTTGCAACTTGCGTGCGAGCCATTTGACGAGTGGCGTTTTGCCGGTGCCGCCGAGCGTCAGGTTTCCGACACTGATGACCGGCACACTCACATGATGGATTTCAGAGCGGCCTGTGTTGTAGC
>DATBAY010000243.1:0-3337 GCA_036271295.1 Lacipirellulaceae bacterium
TTCGAACAACTGGCTCGTGGAAGATATCACGAAAGAGTTAGCCGGAGATGCCGCCAAACCATTCAGCGAAAAAATCGACCGCTCGAAGTTCCTGAAGAACCGCTACGGCCTCACAGTCAGCATTCCGGTCGAAAACCACGAAGATGAATATATCCCTTACGAAAAAATTGACCTCGCGCGCAGCCAGCTCCAGGACGGCGACTTCGTGAACATTGTGCGGGCGACGAGCAAACCGCATAGCTCCGAGCAAAACGAGGTCTATGGCGGCAGCGCGTTTGTAGGTCACGTCGGCCTTATCGCTCATGGCCCGGATGGTACTGTTCACCTGATTCACTCGACCGAGCCGAAGGTCCGCGAAGAACCAATCGACGAGTACATCAAACGGGCCACCAAGGACCTCGCCGAAAAAGACAAAGAGGGCAAGCCGAGATTGGTCGGCTTCAAGTTTCTACGCCTCCGGGAGGAGCCGCTGAAAAACCTGCAGAAAATCGACGGCACCGACGCACCCAAAGTAACCCTGCCTAACGGCCAGGGTGCGGCGTTCGACGGCGCAATCAGCACGCCGGAAGCGAAACGCTAGGCGTTCTGCACGATCGATCGCAAACAATCGTGGAACCGGCGAAGGCCCTGCTCCATTGGCATTTGGTACGGCCCTTGCGCGTTTTCGCCGCGGTTCCAAAGTGCTTGCCGACCCGCCTGCAACTTGACGGCCGCCCAGTGGTCTTCGCTCGTCACTTCGTCGAGCACGGCGAGGCTCGTCTCCACATAATCGCGCCGTGTTTCGGCAATCTCGCGATCGAAGTAATACTCGCTCCGCAGTCGTGTGCGCGTCGGCGACAGTGGCGTGTAAGTCGTCGACACCATCGTGAACGGGTAGTACTCCACCAGTTGCCCCGGGAACAGGCAAATCCAAATCGCCGCGAACGGCGGCCGATGTCCCGCCAGCACATCCAAAAGCACTTTCTGATACGCCGCAAACTTCGGCGTCGCCGCTGGCGGAATAGGCCAGCGGACATTCATCTGCTCGCAAAAGAATCGGTCGCCGCCGACCGCTTGAAAAGCGTTGCGCACGTCGGCGGCATCAACAAATACGCGGAAGCCCGGGTGCACCGCACCGATGTGATAGTCTTCGAGATAGACTTCAACGAACGCTTTCCAATTCAAATCGTGCTCTTCTTCATCCACGCGCTCCAGCACATAGTTCGAAGTATCGAGCTCCGTCCAACTCGCGAGCGGAGCCGCTTCGTGGTGAATCACACGCGGCCCAGCATACAACAGCCCATTCCATTCCGTCAGCTCGGTCCGCTCCAAATCCAAACAGGGGTTTTCGTCAAAATGAGGCGCCGCCACCTGCCGGCCATCAAGATCGTACGCCCAGTTATGCATCGGGCACACGATCTTCTTCGCATGCCCAGAGCCACACATAATCTCCGCTTGTCGATGCCGGCACGTATTCGAGATAAGCTGCGGCCGTCCATTACTCCGCACTAGCAACTTGCCCGCCTGCTGGCCGCCGAGCGTGAAGTAATCACCATCTTTTGGCACGAGCGATGCGTGCCCGGAATACTTTGGCCCCACGGCAAACAAATGCTGCCGCTCAATATCCAGAATCTCTGGATCGAAATACCAAGAAATCGGCAATCCGACTTCGGAGTCGACGATCGCTCTATTCGCAACATAACTGCTCGACATTGCGAAACCCCCAATCATTCAATTCATAGAAGACAATTTGTCCGCAGATGAACTCAGATTTACGCGGATGATATTCAGATCGTTTCCTAAATCTGCGTTCATCTGATTTTATCTGTGGACAAAGATTACTTCACAACACAAATCGTTTCGAACGTTGTGTCGCTCGCGTACGGGTTGGCCCCGGCCGCCAGCAGCCTGCGGCATACGTCCAGCACCTCGCGAGTCACCGTCTCACCGGGCATCAGCAGCGGAATTCCCGGAGGATAAAACATAACCATTTCCGCACAGGTTCGGCCAGCCGCTTCCTCGCGCCGGACCATCGTTTGTTTTGCCAATGCCGCATCCCGAGGAGCCATCGCCAGCGGCGGAATCGGCGGCTGAAGCAAGTGCGGATCCACATTTTCCGCCAGGCGGGCCTCCTCCGCATGCGGCTTGGACGCTTTGGCAACCGCCTTCAGGCCCTCCACCAGCCGCCCCATGGCAGCCTCATCATCATGCGGGCTTAAAATGTAAACCACACTAAACTGGTCCGCCATTTCATCTTCAACTTTGAACTCCGTTCGCAGAAATCGTTCCACTTCGTACCCATCCCATCCGGTTCCCGTTACATTCACAACCAACCGCAATGGGTCGACACGATGCCCGGCTAGTGTGGCGTTTCCCTCGATGCCAAATACGCGCATTCCGTGGATCGCGCCGATTTCCCGTCTCAGACGCTTTGCCGCTGCCTCCGCTTCTGCGAACAGTGCACACCCCTCCCGCGCCAGCCAACGCCGTTGAACATCGAGCGACGCCAACAACAGCAGGTTCGGGCTGGTGGTTTGCAAAAAGTTTAACGCATGCTGAACGTCGTCAGCGGCGACGAGCGAATTCTTGCTCACATGCAGCTGCGCCGAACCAACGAGCGAGCCCAACGTCTTGTGGCAACTCTGCACTGCCAAATCCGCGCCCGATTCCAGCGCTGATTTCGGCGCCACGCCCGGCATGAAGCAGAAGTGCCCACCGTGTGCTTCGTCAATGATCAGCGGCACGTTGCGTGCATGACAAACCGCGGCAACCTCTTCCAGGTCACGCGCCAGTCCGTAATAACTCGGCCGCGTAAGAAGTACCGCCGAAGGAGTAGGATCCTTCTCGAGCGCGCTCTTCACCGCCGACGCGGAAACTCCCAGCGCGCCGCACTCGGCAAGCACATCATGCTTCACAAACCGCGGCAACGCGCCCGAAAGCACGAGTCCCGCGACGACCGATCGATGCACGTTCCGCGGAATCACCACCGTTCCACCCGGCGGCACCGCAGCGAGCAATGCCGTCGTAATGCCAAGCGTCGAGCCGGCGGTGAGATAGAACGTCGATCCCGCGCCGAAGAGATCGGCGGCGAGCGCCTGTGCGTCGCGCACGCAGTGCGTGGGATGAAACGTATTATCAGTGGCGGTCATCGAGGGCAGGTCGAGCGCAAGACCCGACCTGCCGACGAGTTCCGTAAGCTCAGGGGCAGCAAACCGCCCCCATTTGTGGCCTGGAGTATGGAAACCGTAAATGCCGGAGGCTACGTAGTTCGTGAGCGTCTCGTAGATCGGAGCCCGCTCATGATCGAGCCGTCCGTTCACTTACCGTTCACCTCCACCAAGATTTCCGAACCGTTGGT
>DATBAY010000244.1:0-2408 GCA_036271295.1 Lacipirellulaceae bacterium
TTTGCTAGCGGTCTTTAAAGACTCCATTCGCTTGCCCGAGGCACCCATGGCACGCACGACGAATCAATCGAAGCAAAGCAAATCGAAACGCACGACGGGCAAACGCTCGCCCGCTAAAAAGTCGCATCGCAAGGGGAGCGATTTCAATTGGAACAGCAAGGTGCGGACCGTTTCGACCAATCCGCCCAAAGATCTTTACACCAAAGACGCCAAAACAATCGCCCGCGCCATGGCTACCAAGAAAGTCAGCCCAAAAGGGCTCGGGTCGGCGATTCGCATGGTGCAGTTCTATATCAACCGCGCTGGTAAGAACCTGTCCGCGACGCGACTTCGTGAATTGGAAAAAGCCAAACACCTTCTCCAGGAAAAACGCGACCACGCGAGCCGCAAGCGCTCGTAGATAGCTTGGCCGCGACTGCCGCTAGCTCGGGTAGGGCTCACACCACTAACTTTACCGGCACCACACCTTGCGACATCAATTTGTACTCTTTGCGGTTCAGCCACGGCATAAGGCCAGTTCGCATCAGCAGAGGGATCATTCGATACATCATTCGGCCACGCCAATTATCGGGTGCGAACATCATGCGGGCTTGGTGCTGCTGCATATCCTGGGCAGCAACGATTTCCGGCCAGCGCTCATCGCGCACCCGCTGTGCAGCCGAATCAATCGTGACACCATCGCTGCCGGCCAGCAGTGTGGGCACCAAGTGATTGGCGGCCACCAGGGCATCGCGGAGGGCGATGTTGACGCCCTGCCCGCCGACCGGCGACATCGGGTGGGCTGCGTCGCCGATGAGGAGCAGGCCGGGCACGGTCCACTCGATCATTCGCCCGCAGATGACGTCGAGCAGCGTTGCCGCCGCAACCAAATTGCGATGGGCCCGCAAGTGATCGCCCAAGAAGGCCGGCAGCCCCGCAATCAATTCCTCAGTCCACTGCTCGGCCCCGCGTGCTCGCAGCGCAGCATACTCGCCTTTGCGAATGATGAAGCCGGCTTGCAGGTGGTTGTCGGCCGTGGGAAATGCGAGACCAATCCGCTTCTCGCCGACGTCGACCATTGCGGTACCACGATCTGGGTACGTCTCGGTGTATGGAACTTTGAACCAGAGGATATCGAAGCTCTGCGGCGACGACAGCTCCTTCAAGCCACTTTGCTTGCGGGTGACGGCGTTGCGGCCATCGGCGCCAATCACCAAATCAGCCCGATACTCGCGTGCTTCCGCGCCGGCGCCGGCTCGCACGCCAACGACGCGACCGTTCTCGCGCACGAGTTCGCGCACCGCGACGCCGCGCTCCAGACGAAAACTCGGAAACGTGCCGGCTGCCTCGGCGATCGACTCCAACAGCGCCGACTGCGGCACCAAGCGAACATTTGCCCGGCCCATCTTGGCGGCGTCGGTCCGCACGACAAGTTTGCCGCGAACATACATCGCGATCGTGCGAGCCTCGACGTACGGAATTCGATCGAGGCGCTCGCCCAGCCCCATTTGGTGAATCGCGTCGATGCCGCTCATCTGCAGGCCTTCGCCGCGAAACGCGCGGGCGAAATCGTGATGCGTTTCCAGAACGGTGACGTTTATGCCGCGCCGAGCGAGTAGATAGGCGAGCGCCATCCCGGCCGGCCCCGCACCGACGATGAGAACGCTCGCAACTTCCGGCATGGCTTACTCGTTGGTGGATTATGGGCGCCAGTTACCGTCCGCGGTGCCGTCGGGACTGGCAAGTACGACTTTATAGCCGTCGAGATCGCGCAGCCATATCTCCCAATGATTGGGGCCGCCGTCGCCATCGGGCGGATTGCGATGACGCGGCAGGATTATGTCGGCATTCAAATCCTTCGCCCGAGCGACTGCGGCCTCGAAGTCGTCGATTTCAAACCAGAGCAAGAGGCCGTTGCCGGGCGGCATGTTGTTGGGGTCGCCGATCGGACCGTGATGGTCGTCTCGCTCCCAATGATGAAGCTGCAGGATCAGCTGGCCACCGACGACCAGCCGTTCGTAATGGGGACCGCCATGTGCGCTTTCAGCGCCCAGCAACCGTTGATACCAACGGCTGCTAGCTTCGACATCGCGCACACAGATCAACGGTTGTGGGCGCATTGAATTTCCTTCCAGTCAGTGCACGCTCCATCACAGGTGCAAAAGTTCCTCTAAGTCTAGGATGAAAGGCTTTAGCACGGTTTGATCTGTTCGGAAAGCAAATACAAGTCGCTGAGTAAGTTCTGAATATTCAGATAACTCTCCCGAGACAAACACCTGCCCCAAACCATTAGCTCGGAAGCTAACAAAATCTCTTTCATATCGGTATTTGATGGTTGCCTCACAAACCAGCAGACGATCCATCTCGCGAAGCTTGTCCAACGCATCGCTTAAGGAGGATCCATCGAAGTAAAATCGCCGCCGGCAACT